>NZ_JBHWHV010000002.1:62928-274858 GCF_042732375.1 Streptomyces sp. NPDC059785 | reverse complement strand
CGTCCCGGCTGCCCGGTCCCCGCTTCCGCCCCCGGCGCCCGGGGCGCCCGCCCCACCCGAGGTACATGTCGGATTCTCGCGAGCCCCGGCCCCGTCGCTGTCCGATCCTTGAGGCATGGGGAACGGGATGTACATCGACACCGAGCGCTGCGTGCGCGCCGTCCAGTCCAAGGACGCGCGCTTCGACGGCTGGTTCTTCACCGCCGTCCTGACCACCCGTATCTACTGCCGGCCGAGCTGCCCGGTCGTGCCGCCGAAGCCCGAGAACATGGTCTTCCACCCGAGCGCGGCCGCCTGCCAGCAGGCCGGGTTCCGGGCCTGCAAGCGCTGCCGCCCGGACACCAGCCCCGGTTCGCCCGAGTGGAACCAGCGCGCCGACCTCGTGGCCCGCGCCATGCGCCTGATCGGCGACGGCGTCGTGGACCGCGAGGGCGTCCCCGGCCTCGCCGCCCGGCTCGGCTACAGCACCCGCCAGATCGAGCGGCAACTGCTGGCGGAGCTCGGCGCGGGCCCCCTCGCCCTCGCCCGCGCCCAGCGCGCGCAGACCGCCCGGCTGCTCATCGAGACGACCACCCTGCCCATGGCGGACATCGCCTTCGCCGCCGGCTTCTCCTCGATCCGCACCTTCAACGACACGGTGCGCGAGGTCTACGCCCTGTCCCCGAGCGAACTGCGCACCCGCGTCCCGCGCAGGGCGGCCCCCGCCCCCGGCGCGCTCGCCCTCCGCCTCCCCTTCCGCGCCCCGCTCAACCCGGACAACCTCTTCGGCCACCTCGCCGCGACCGCGGTGCCCGGCGTCGAGGAGTGGCGCGACGGGGCGTACCGGCGCACACTGCGCCTGCCGTACGGGCACGGCGTCGTCGCCCTGACCCCCGCGCCCGACCACATTGCCTGCCGTCTCACCCTCAGCGACCTGCGTGACCTCCCCGTCGCCATCGCCCGCTGCCGCCGCATGCTCGACCTCGACGCCGACCCCGTCGCGATCGACGGGCAGCTGCGCGCCGACCCGCTGCTCGCCCCGCTCGTGGACAAGGCGCCCGGCCGCCGGGTGCCGCGCACCGTCGACGAGGCCGAGTTCGCCGTACGCGCCGTGCTCGGCCAGCAGGTCTCCACGGCCGCCGCCCGCACCCACGCGGCCCGTCTGGTCACCGCGCACGGCGAACCCGTCGACGACCCCGAGGGCGGCCTCACCCATCTCTTCCCCGCACCCGAGGCGCTGGCCGCGCTCGACCCCGAGGCGCTGGCGATGCCCCGCACCCGCCGTACGACGCTGACCACCCTCGTCCGCGAACTCGCCGCCGGCACCCTGCACCTGGGCGCGGAGAGCGACTGGGCGGAGAGCCGCGCCCGGCTGCTCGCACTGCCCGGCTTCGGCCCCTGGACCGCCGACGTGATCGCGATGCGCGCGCTCGGCGACCCCGACGCGTTCCTCGCCACGGACCTCGGTGTCCGGCGCGCCGCCGCCGAGCTGGGCCTGCCCTCGACCCCCGCTGCCCTCACCGCCCGCGCCGCGGCCTGGCGCCCCTGGCGCGCCTACGCGGTCCAGTACCTGTGGGCCACCGACGACCACCCCATCAACTTCCTGCCGGTATGAGTGACTTCAGGGACCAGGGACCAGGGACCAGGGACCAGGGACCAGAGACCAGAGAGCTGAGACGCGAGGACCTGACCATGAAACAGCACACCGTGCTCGACAGTCCCTACGGGCCGCTCACCCTCGTCGCCACCGACGGCGTCGTGTCCGGCCTCTACATGACCGACCAGCGCCACCGGCCGCCGCAGGAGCGCTTCGGCCCGCGCGACGACCGCCCGTTCGGGGCGGCGGCGGACCAGCTCACGGCCTACTTCGCGGGCGACCTGAAGGAGTTCGACCTGCCGCTGCACCTGGACGGCACCCCCTTCCAGCGCACCGTCTGGGACCGGCTCCGCGCCATCCCCTACGGCGAGACCCGCTCGTACGGCGAGCTCGCCGTGGCCCTCGGCAACCCCCGCGCCTCCCGCGCGGTGGGCCTGGCCAACGGCAGGAACCCGGTCGGCATCATCGTCCCGTGCCACCGCGTCGTGGGCGCCGACGGCGGCCTGACCGGCTACGGCGGCGGCCTGGACCGCAAGCGGCGACTGCTGGACTTCGAACGGGGAACCGCGCTCTTCTGACGCCGCGCCGCCCGGTCGCGCAGGTCGCGCTGTCCGCCTCCGTAAAGCCTCACTTCACGGCGCGCTCCGACACGAGCCGGCGGCAGGCCCCGGCGCGATCCGCCAACTCGCCTGTCAGAGCGGCCAGTTCGGCCAAGTAGTGCAGCAGGTCCGTGACGGCGTCCGGGTCCGGGCCCGCCGCGAGGAACCGCTCGGTCGCCGCGGGGACGTCGTTTTCCGGTTCGAGGAGCAGCACACGCAGCAGAGCGAAGAACCGGGTGGCGTCGTCGTCGGTGCCGTCCACGGGGGAGGCGAGAAGCTCAGCCCACCGGTCCGCGCAGGCCTCGAAGCCCGACGTCACCGTGGACAGCAGGGTCAACTCGAACCGGAAGCCGAGGTCGTCGGGCTCCGCGGCGACGGCCGCCGTGAGGTCCGCACGGGCCGCCGCATACTGGCGCAGTTCCCGGCGCGCGACGCCCCGCTGCGCGAGCGCCCAGGTGTCCCCGGGGTCCAGTTCGAGCGCGGCGGTGAAGTCGGCGACGGCCGCCTCGAAGCGGCCCGCCTGCCGGTGCGCCTCACCACGGTGGATGAGCGCCCAGTCCATGGCCGGGTCGACGGCCAGCGCCGCGGTGAGGTCGCCGACCGCGGCGTCGAGACGCCCCGCCCCGCGGTGGGCCTGGCCGCGCGCGGCCAGGGTCCAGGCGTCGTCGGGGCGGTGCCCGAGCGCCGTGGTGTAGTCGGCGACCGCCGCGTCGAAGCGGCCCGCGTCGTAGTGGACGCGCCCGCGCTGCCTGTACACCCACGTGTGATCGGGGTCGCGGTCGAGCGCCGCGTCGAGATCGGCGAGCGCGTCGTCCAGCCGGCCCGCCTGCCGGTGCGTCCGCCCGCGGGCGACGAGGACCCAGGTCAGGGCGGGGTCGATGGCGAGGGCCGCGGTGAGGTCGGTGACGGCCTCGTCGTGGCGGCCCGCGTGCTGGTGGGCCTCGCCCCGGCTCGCGAGCGTCCAGGCCATGCCGGGATCGATGGCGAGGGCCGCGGTGAAGTCGGTGACGGCCTCGTCGTAGCGGCCCGCCAGCCGGTGGGTCTCGCCCCGTTCGGACAGGGCCCAGGCGTACTCCGGGTCGAGGGCGAGCGCCGCGGTGAGGTCCGTGACCGCCTCGTCGTGGCGGCCCGCCAGCCGGTGGGTCGCGCCGCGGTGGGCGAGCACCCAGTCCAGCGCGGGGTCGATGCCGAGTGCGGCGGTCAGATCGGCGACGGCCTCTTCGTAGCGGTCCGCCGCGCGGTGGGCCTGGCCACGGGCGCCCAGGATCCACGGGTCGTCGGGTTCGACGGCGAGTGCGGCGGTGAGATCGGTGACGGCCTCGTCGTAGCGGCCCGCCATCCGATGGGCCTCGCCGCGGCGGTACATGGCCCAGGCGTACGTCGGATCGGCGTCGAGTGCGGCGGTCAGGTCGGCGACGGCCGTGTCCAGCCGGCCCGCCTGCCGGTGCGCCTCTCCACGGCTCGCGAGCGCCCAGGTCAGGGCGGGGTCGATGGCGAGGGCCGTGGTGAAGTCGGTGACGGCCTCGTCGTAGCGGCCCGCCTGCCGGTGGGTCTCACCGCGCTGGGCCAGGGCCCAGGCGTAGGCCGGATCGAGGTCGACCGCCGCGGTGAGGTCGGTGACGGCCTCGTCGTAGCGGCCCGCCTGCCGGTGGGCGATCCCGCGTTCGGCCAGCACCCAGTCCAGGCCGGGGTCGATGGCGAGCGCGGTGGTGAAGTCGGTGATCGCCTCGTCCAGCCGGAGCGCCTGCCGGTGCGCCTGGCCGCGCGAGCTCAGGGTCCAGGCGTCGTCGGGTTCGAGGCCGAGGGCGCTGGTGAAGTCGTCGACCGCCTGCGCGTACCGGTCCGCGAGCCGGTGGGCCTCGCCGCGGACGGCGAGCGCCCGGGCGTCGTCGGGCTCGATGGCGAGGGCCGCCGTGAGGTCGGCGATCGCCTCGTCGTCGCGGCCGGCCTCGACGAGCGCCTCGCCGCGCCGGGCGAGCGCCCAGGCGTCGCCGGGGTCCAGGCCGACCGCGGTCGTCAGGTCGTCCACCGCCCGGTCGTGGTGGCCGAGGAAGCGGTGCATGTCGCCGCGGTAGGCCCATGCGCGGGCGTTGCCCGGGTCCAGCGCGACGGCGCGGTTCAGGTCGGCCATGGCCTCGTCGTCGCGGTCGGCGAGATACAGGTGCCGCCCGCGATAGGCGTGCGCCCAGGCCCGTACCGGACCGGCCGGACGGCCGTGGGTCAGCAGCGCGCCGAGACAGGCGACCACGGGTTCGTCACCGGCGACGGCGCTCTGCAGCCGGTCGGCCCAGGCGGCGAGCGCGGGGTCCGCGCTGTCGCGGGCGGCCAGCGCGAAGGTGTCGATGAACTGCCGTACGGTCGCCACGTCCCGCCCGGCGGCGTGCACCGCCTGCTCCAGCGCGGCCGGCAGCGCGGCGGCGGGCTGCGCGCAGAGCCGGTGGTACGTCTCGTCGAGCCGGTGCCTGCGCCACGTGGGGTCGCCCCATCTCTTCGCCTCGGCGAGCCCCTGCTCGACGGTGCGGCGCCAGCCGGCATGGGTCTCGGCGAGCCGGAGGTGCGCCGCGGTCCAGCGCTGCGGCGAGTGGGTGCGCTGCTGCCGGACCATGCTCGCGCGCACCACCGCGTGGTACTGCTTGAACCCGCCACGGCCGCTGACGAACGGCTGCTCGCACAGCCAGCTCCACAGCCCCCGGGCCTCCTGCGGCGCCGCCGCGGTGAACACGTCCTCGTTCAGCTGCGGGGCCAGCGCGCACGCCACCACGGCCTTGCGCTGCCACGGATCCGCCATCCACTGCAAGAACCGCTTGACCGTCCTGTCCACCGCGTCCACGCCCGCGTCGACGTCCTCCGCGCTGCCCGGCCGGGCGAACGCCAGCAGCTCCACGAGCAGCGGCAGCCCCATCGACAACTGCCGGACCGCCTCCACCACACCCGGCTCCGTCACCCCCCGCGCCGCCAGCAGCGCCCGGGTCTCCGCCTCCGTGAACACCTCCAGCGGTACGTCCGCCACCTGCGACCGCAGCGCCGCCCAGTCCCGTTCCGCGAGTTCGTCACGCCCGGCCAGCACCACCATCACGTTGACCGGCAGCGGTCCGAACGAGTCCTCCAGCAGATCCCGCAGCCACCCGTCCAGATAGCGGCAGGTCAGCTCCCAGGTGTCGAAGAACAGCACCACCCACCGGTGCCGGTCGCACAGCCGGCCCAGCTCGGCGACGAACGCCCGGCTCACCCCGGCCTCGTCACCCGCCCGCTGCCGGCGGCTCCGGGCCCGCGCGCCCGCCCGCAGCCGGTCGAGGCCCTGGGCCGCGGCGTCCGGGTTCGTCATCGCGGTGACCACCCCGGCGCCCGGGAGCAGCGACGCGGCGCCCAGCGCGGCCTGCGCGACCACCCGGCTGGACACCGACGGGCCGTCGTCCGCCGCCCCGGCGCCCTCCGCGTGCACGGGATCGGCGGCCGCCTCCCGCTCCCTGCGGTACTGCTCCACCGCCCGGTCGAACTCCTTGAGCGGTCCCGCCTGTTCGGCGAGCTGCCGGGCCAGCTCCCCGAGGGTCCGCTCGACGCCGTGCACGTCGTTCTCGTCCACCACGGCGGTCACGGCGTCCGCCCGCCGGGCCGCCTCCTGCCACTGCCGCAGCAGGGTGGACTTGCCCACGCCGCCCAGCCCGTGCACGTGGAAGAGGAACTCGGCGGGATCCTCCGGCCCGTCCGGGTCCTTCAGCAGGTTCTCCGCGAACAGCGAGAGCTGGGCCCGCCGGCCCACGAACGGGGCACGCGAGCGCTGCCGGATCAGCTGACCGCGCGACCGGCGCCGAGGCGCTGCTCCCGACATGCTTCCCCCACTCGGCTCGGCGACGGCTGCACCCGTGTGGCTCGCGGACCGGCCGGCACCTGAACTGCTTCGGGACCGGTCGGCACCGGTGCGATGCGCGGACCGGCCCGCACTGGTGCGGCCTCTGGCCCGGTCGGCACCGGTGCGGCGTTCGGCGCGTGTCCTGGGGCAAGTATGGCCGCCGACGGGGCGGCCGGGCGTGTGGACCGGCCGAGAGGCGGTGGTCGGGGCGGTTCAGTCGCGGCTTTCGGCGGCCAGCCGGCGCAGCAGTTCCGGCAGGGCGGTGCCGATCGGTTCGCGGACGACGTCGTCGGCGCGGTCGTCGTACGGGGTCGGTTCGGCGTTGACGATCACCAGGCGGGCGCCGTGGTCGGCGGCGAGGCCCGCCAGACCGGCCGCCGGCTGCACCTGGAGGCTGCTGCCGACCGCGATGAACACGGTGCTGGCCTTGGTGATGGCGACCGCCTCGCCGAGCACCACCGGGTCGAGACGCTCGCCGAACATCACCGTCGCCGACTTCAGGATCCCGCCGCACTCCAGACACCCGGGGTCGTCCTCGCCGGCCTCCACCCGGGCGAGCGCGTCCTCCATCGAGCCGCGCGCACGGCACTTCGTGCACACCACCGCACGGGCGCTGCCGTGCAGTTCGAGCACCTTGCGGCCGGGCATCCCGGCGAGCTGGTGCAGCCCGTCCACGTTCTGCGTGATGACGCGGACGGCCGTGCCGGACCGCTCCAGCTCGGCGACCGCCCGGTGCGCGGCGTTCGGCTCGGCCCCGAGCGTCCGGTTCTCCCGCCGCATCAGCCAGGACCGCCGCCGGATCTCCGGGTCGCCCATGTAGTACTCGTACGTCACGAGCTTCTCGGCCTCCGGATCCCGCCGCCACAGCCCGTTCGGGCCGCGGTAGTCGGGGATGCCGGAGTCCGTGGAGATGCCCGCGCCGCTGAGGACGGCGACCAGTGGCTTGCTCATGCGGTCGAGGGTAGGGCGGCGGTTCGCCCGGGACCAGCGGTTATCGCCGGGACCGGTGGACAACGCCGAGGAGAGGAGGCGCGGGGCGGTCGCTCAGGACGCCGCGCGGTGTTCTCCCCGGAGCTGCCACGGGCGGGCCAGGAGCAGCAGCATCGCCGCGGCGCCCCCGAATCCGACGACCATGATGACGGCCATGGGTGCCGGGCTGCTCTCGCCGAAGGCGCCGACCAGGGGCGAGACGAGCGCGCCGAGCAGGAACTGCCCGCCGCCGAGCACCGCGGAGGCACCGCCCGCGGCGTGCCTCCCGACGGCCTGCCCCAGGGTGTACGTCGACGTGATCGTCAGGCCGATGCCGAACATGGTGACGAACGGCAGGCCCAGGTGGTCACCAGGCCGCCGCCCACCGTGAGGTCGACGACGCGGCACCTCTCCCTCGAAGCGGGTCTCCTGTCCCGTCTGGAGCCCCGGGACCGGCAGGCCGTCGTCGACGCCCTCGACTCACTCATCCAGGCGCTGACCGGGGGCGCTGACCAGGGGGCGCTGACAGGGGGTGTCAGGGGGGCAGTGACAGGGGGCGCAAGGCGGAGATGCGTCGAAGCCTCAACCCACCCGGCGCCCGTCCTCCAGCTCTGCCGTGTGCGCGTCCGTCTCGAGGACGTCCAGCGCGGCCAGTACGCGGCGGCCCAGGGAGCCCGGCATGTGGGCGGCCAGTTCCTCGCGCGGCACCAGGCGCCAGGACAGCAGTTCCTCCTCCTGGAGGCGGATGGCCGCGAAGTCGTCCTCGCCGAGGACTCCGCCGTCGTACAGGTACGCCACCAGCGGCGGGCGGGACGTGCCCGGCACCCAGTCCACCGCGAGGAGCCGGCCGAGGGTCACGTCGAGGCCGATCTCCTCCGCCGTCTCGCGGCGCGCCCCCTGCCGCGGGCTCTCGCCGTCGTCCGACTCGACCGTGCCGCCCGGCAGCGCCCAGCCCTCCCGGTAGTTCGGCTCCACCAGCAGCACCCGCCCCTCGGCGTCACGGAAGAGCGCGGCGGCTCCGGCGATGACGCGCGGCAGGCCCGCGATGTATGTGGCGTAGTCCTGGACGGGGACAGGGGCGGGGACGGGAGCGGGGGCGGGGGTGGGGGCGGGGGTGGGGCCCGACGCGGGGCTGGAGTTGGTCATTCAGGGAGGGTAATGGGCGGTGGTTCCGCTGTGCGGGACGGGGCATGACGGCGTACCCCTTCTGCGGTTAGGGTCGCAGCGGCGCGACTGCCTTGACGTGTGCAAGGCCCGGAGAGCAAGGGGAACGCCAGGTGGCGGACGCTTCAGTTGGCGATGTGAGTGGCACGGGTGGGACGGCCGGTGCGGGTGGTGCTGACGGTGTGGGTAGTGCGGTCGGTGCGGGCAGCGCGGTCGGTGCGGTCGGTGCGGTCGGTGCGGGCAGTGTGCGCAGTGCGGGCAGTGCGGGCAGTGTGGGCAGTGCGGTCGGTGCGGGCAGTGTGGGCAGTGCGGTCGGTGTGGGCAGTGCGGGTGGCGTGGTCGGTGCGGGCGGTGCCGTGCGGGTGCTTGTTGCCGCGGACAAGTTCAAGGGGTCGCTGACGGCCGTGCAGGTCGCCGAGCGGGTGACCGCCGGGCTGCGCCGCGCGGTTCCGCACGTGCGCGTCGAGGCGCTGCCCGTCGCCGACGGCGGTGACGGCACCGTGGACGCGGCGGTCGCGGCCGGGTTCGAGCGCCGGGAGGTACCGGCCGCGGGGCCGCTCGGGCACGAGGTCACCGCGGCGTTCGCGCTGCGCGGTGACACGGCGGTCGTGGAGATGGCGGAGGCCAGCGGGCTCCAGCGGCTGCCCGCGGGCGTCTTCGCCCCGCTCACCGCGTCCACGTACGGGTCCGGCGAGCTGCTGCGCGCCGCCCTCGACGCGGGAGCCCGGACCATCGTCTTCGGGGTGGGCGGCAGCGCGACCACGGACGGCGGCGCGGGGATGCTGTCCGCGCTCGGGGCGCGGTTCCTGGACGCGGACGGTGAGCCGGTGCCTCCGGGCGGTGGCTCCCTCGGCGATGTCGTGACCGCCGATCTGTCGGGTCTCGACCGCCGGCTCGCCGGGGTCGACTTCGTGCTCGCCAGCGACGTGGACAATCCGCTCACCGGGCCCAAGGGGGCGGCTGCTGTCTACGGACCGCAGAAGGGGGCCGGCCCGGACGACGTGGAGATCCTCGACGCCTGTCTCACTCATTTCGCCGGGGTGCTGGAGAACGCCCTCGGTCCGCGGGCCGGCGAGTACGCGCAGGCGCCCGGGGCGGGTGCGGCCGGCGGTATCGGGTACGGGGCGCTGGTCCTCGGCGCGCGGTTCCGGCCCGGTATCGAGGTCATGCTCGACGTTCTCGGTTTTGGGCCCGCCCTGGAGGGGGCCACGCTCGTCATCACCGGGGAGGGGTCGCTCGACGAGCAGACCCTGCACGGGAAGGCTCCCGCCGGTGTCGCCGCCGCCGCCCGTGCGGCGGGCGTGGACGTCGTCGCGGTCTGTGGGCGGCTCGCCCTGTCCCCGGAGGCCCTGGAGCGGGCCGGGATCCGCCGGGCCTATCCGCTCACCTCCGTCGAGCCCGATGTCGCCCGGTGCATCGCCGATGCCGGGGACGTTCTGGAGCGGGTGGCGGAGGGCGTCGGGCGCGATCTTCTCCGCGGCTTTTCCGCCTGAGCGCGGGGGTGGGTCGGGGCCGCGCCGGTACATCCGCCCGCCGCTGTCGTGGTCGCCCAGGGGGTTGACCTGTGCCCGTTCCCCTACGACCACGCCATCGACGGGCATTTGATGTACCGGCACGGCCCCTCCCGAGCGTCGGCGGCCGCGGGTTGTGGGGTGTCCGGTCCTCGTCTCTTGCGTGCGCGGCTGCGGGGTGTTCGGTGGTGACGGTCGCTTCCTGGGGGTCAGCGGCTTGTTGCCGACAGGCGGTACGCGTCCAGGGCCAGGGTCATTTCGATCAGGTCTCTCGGGCGGGTCAGGGAGCGGGACGTCAGTTGTTCCAGGCGTCGTAGGCGGTTGAAGACCGTGTTGCGGTGGCAGTAGAGGCGTCCCGCGGCCCGGCCCGCCGAACCCTCGCAGGCCAGCCACACGTCCAGGGTCTCCAGGAGCACCGAGCGGTCACCCGGCTCCAGGTCGAGCAGCGCGCCCAGTACGTCCTTGACCAGCCGGTCCGCCAGTTCCGGCTGGCTCACCACCAGCGCGGTCGGCATGTGCTGATCGAGCCGTACGACCCGGGTGGCGTTCGGCGGGCAGGTGCGCAGGGCCAGTTCCGCCAGGCGTCTGGCCTGTCCCAGGTGGGCCAGTCCGGGTACGACCGGGCTGATGCCGCCCGGGCCCTGGAACCGTGCGTCGAGCAGCGCCGTGATGGTGTCCAGGTCCTGTTCGGGAGCCAGGGCCACGACGCCGATCTCGTGGTCCGCCCGCATCCGCCAGATGAGCCGCAGGCCGGCGCCGAGCGCGGGCCGGGCGTCGTGCCGTTCCGGGCGCAGCACCACCACCGCGTACGGGCCGTGCTCCGGCAGGTCGAGTCCGGCGGCGGCCCGTGCCGCGAGGGCCGGTGCCTGCTGTCCGTCGAGCAGCGCGTCGAGCAGGGCCTGGAGTTGTTCGTCGGTACGGCGTCGCAGGTCCGCCTCGGTGGCGCGGTACGCCTCGGAGGCCGTCGCCGCCTGGGCGTCCACCGCGGACCACACCATCGTCGCCGACCGCATGAGTACCGCCAGCCGTTCCGGCTCCCGGGCGGCACCCTCCATGAGCGCGTCCCAGACCAGGTAGCCCGCGGTGCGGTACGCGTGCACGAGCAGGTCCAGCGGGAGTCCCTGATGGGCGCGGCGCCTGCCTGCCTGCTCGGCGTGTTCCAGGTCGCGGCGTGGTGAGGCCCGCGGCGCGGAGATGGTCTCGATGCCGATGCGCAGCGCACGCTCCGCCTCCTGCCAGTGCTGGTCGTACGGCAGCACCTGTCCGTAGACGGGGGAGTGCTCGGCGAGCTGTCGCAAGTGTTCGTCGACGAGTTCCGGCAGTCGGTCGAGCAGAGCCGTGCAGGACTGCGCCAGGAGCTTCCAGTCGTGACCGGTTCGCGGTCGGCGGCCTGTCATGGACCGGAGGATGTCACCGGCTCGCCGTCCCGCACAGGGCCCTGACACGCGGTGTTGTGCGCGCGCACAACGGCCGGCCGTGTCCTCTGGGCACCCGCCGCGTTTCGCCCGCCTGCCGTGGACGGGCGCCTTCGCCGGTGCTGAGGTGAGCGCCGGGCGAGGACAGGGAGGTGGAGGTGCCATGAGCGGTTCCGGGCTGCTCGTACGGGACCTGTCGGTCGGATACGGGCCCGTGCGCGCGCTGCGTCGGGTGTCGCTGGAGGTGCCCGAGGGAGAAGTGGTCACGGTGCTCGGCGGCAACGGAGCGGGCAAGTCGACGCTGTTGCGTGCCGTGTGCCGGACGCTGTCCTTCCACGGGGGAGCGGTGACGGGCGGCACGGTCGCGCTGAACGGGCGGGAGCTGCATCGGTTGCCGGCGGACCGGGTGGTCGCGGCCGGGGTGTCCCAAGTGCCCGAAGGGCGGCAGGTGTTCGGGCGGATGACCGTCGCCGACAATCTGCGGGCCGGCGGGCTCGGCGCGCGCGGCGGTCATGCCGAGCGGGGGCGTGCGCTGCGCCGGGTGCACGAGCTGTTCCCGGTGCTCGCGGACCGGGCCCAGCAGCGTGCGGGGCTGTTGTCCGGCGGTGAGCAGCAGATGCTCGCGGTCGGGCGGGCGCTGATGGCCGCTCCGCGGGTGCTGCTGCTCGACGAGCCCTCCCTGGGTCTCGCGCCGCTGATGGCACAGCGGATCGCCGAGACGGTGGGGGAGATCAACCGGCAGGGGGTGTCGGTGCTGCTCGTGGAGCAGAACGCGGCCCTCGCCCTGCGGCTCGCCACGCGCGCGTACGTCCTCGAAGTCGGCGAGGTGGCCCTGTCGGGGCCCGCCGCCGAGCTCGCCGCCTCCGACGAGGTGCGCCGCCGCTACCTCGGCGTGGTCGACGAGGACGCCGCCGCCGATGTCTCGCGGGTGCGCGACGTGCCGGCGCTGTCCCGGTGGGAGGGGTGAGTACGGTCATGGAGACCCCCGTCCTCGAAGTGCGGGACGTGAGCGTCCGGTTCGCCGGGCTGACCGCTCTCGACTCGGTGAGCTTCACCGTCCGTCCCGGTACCGTGCACGCCCTCATCGGGCCCAACGGCGCCGGCAAGTCCACCTGCTTCAACGTGCTCTCCGGGGTCTACCGGCCGGCGTCCGGCAGTGTGCGGTTCGGGGACGAGGAATTGACCGGGCTGCCTCCGCATCGCATTGCCGGGCTGGGCGTGGCCCGGATTTTTCAGAATCTCGCCCTGCCGCCGCTTGCGACCGTCGAGGACAGTCTGCTGCTGGGGCGGCACCGGCTGACCCGCAGCGGCTTCCTCGCCGCCGGGCTGCGGCTGCCCTCCGCGGCGCGCGAGGAGCGGCGGCACCGCGAACGGGTCCGGGAGATCGCCGCCTTCGTCGGCATCGCGGACCAGCTCGACCGTCCGGCGGGGGCGCTGTCCTACGGGCAGCAGAAGCTCGCCGAGCTCGCCCGCGCCCTGTGCATGGAGCCCCGGCTGCTGCTCCTGGACGAACCCGTCGCGGGCATGACCGCCGACGAACGGCGCCGTACGGCCGCGGTGGTCGCGGGGGTCCGCGACAGCCTCGGCATCTCGATCGTGCTGGTGGAACACGACATGGGGGTGGTGATGCGGCTCGCGGACGCGGTGACCGTACTCGACTTCGGACGCCGGATCGCCGACGGGGCGCCCGGCGACGTACAGAACGATCCGGCGGTCGTCCGTGCCTATCTCGGTGAGGCCGCCGAGGGTGAGCGCGTCGGGGGAGAGGGGGAGCGGGCATGAGTACGTTCGCCGAGCTTTTTCTCAACGGGATCTCCATGGGGTCCGTCTACGCGCTCATCGCCCTCGGGTTCGTGGTCATCTTCCGGGCCACCGAGGTCGTCAACTTCGCCCATGCCTCGCTCCTCCTTGCCGGCGGCTACATCACCGCGTCCCTGCACGACGATCTCGGCTTCTGGCCCGCGCTGCTCGTCGGGATCGCGGGTGCCGCGCTGGTGGGCGCCGCCGTGGAGTTCCTGGTGATGCGGCGCTACCGCGGGTCCGACCAGAGCGTCCTGGCGATCGTCACCATCGGCGTCGACATCCTGCTCACGACCGAGCTGACCCGGCGGATCGGTACCGATGTGCTGGCGCTCGGTGACCCGTGGGGCGACGACGTCCTCACGGTGGGGCCCGTGACGCTGGCCCATACGCGGATCGCGGCGTTCGTCGCCGCGGCCCTGCTCATCACGGGCTTCCTGCTGGTCTTCCGCTACACCTCCTGGGGGGTGGCCATGCGGGCCGCCGCCGAGAAGCCGGAGACCGCGGCCCTGATGGGCGTACGGCTCGGGCGGGTCTCGCTCGGTGCCTGGGCGGTGGCCGGCTCGCTCGCCGCCGTCGCCGCGCTCTTCCTCACGGTGTTCCCGACGCCAGGGCTCGAACGGGCCACGTCGCTCGCCGCGCTGAAGGCGTTCCCGGCCGCCATCCTCGGCGGTCTCGACTCGACCACGGGCGCCCTGGTCGGCGGGCTCCTCGTCGGCGTCACCGAGTCCCTCGCCACCGGCTACCAGAGCGACCTCACCTTCCTCGGCCGCGGGCTCGGCGATCTCGCGCCCTACCTGGTCATGGTGGCGATCCTGCTCGTACGGCCCGCCGGTCTGTTCGGCACCAAGGAGCTGGCCCGTGTCTGATGTTCTGGCGAAGGACGGGACGGGGGCGGTGGTTCGGCGGGTGCGTCGTCGGCCCGCCGGGTTCGTCCGTGCCCGTGTGTGGGTCTGGGGCGCGGGTGCGGTGCTGCTGCTCGCTCTGCCCTTCTATCTCGATCGCTTCTGGCTTCAGGCCGGGTTGTTCGCGATGGCCGCCGCGGTGGGAGCTATCGGGCTCAATCTGCTGACCGGGGCGACCGGGCAGCTCTCCATGGGACACGCCTTCTTCCTGGCGGTCGGCGCTTACGGCTACTGCGTCTTCGCCGGTGACGGGGGAGACGGGCTCTCCGGTCTCGGGCTGCCGACCTGGCTCGCGGCCGTGCTCGCGGTGGCCGTCGCGGGCCTCGCGGGAGGCGTGTTCAGTCCCATCGCGGGGCGGCTGCGCGGTGCCTACCTCGGCATCGCCACCCTCGCGCTGATCTTCATCGGCCAGCACGTGCTGTTCAACGCACGTGACCTGACCGGCGGCTTCAACGGGCGCGACGTGCCGCCGCTCAGCCTCTTCGGGCTCACCTTCGACGACAGCGAGCTGGTGGTGGCCTCGGTGCCGTTCGGCTCCGCGGAGAAGCTCTGGTACGTGGGGCTGGCGCTGTTGCTGGGGTGCGGTCTCTTCGCGCGCGGAGTGCTGCGCGGGCGGCCGGGGCGGGCGATGAACGCCATCCGCGACCACCGGATCGCGGCCGGGGTGCTCGGCGTGCCGGTGGCCCGCTACCGCGCCGCCGTCTTCGTACTGTCCTCGATGTACGCGGGCCTGGCGGGGGTGCTGCTCGCGCTGGTCTTCCAGCGGACCGTCCCGGACTACTTCGGGATCACGCTGTCGCTCGAATACCTCGCCATGATCGTCATCGGGGGTCTGGGCTCGGTCGCCGGGGCGGTGGTGGGCGCCGTCTTCGTGTCCCTGCTGCCGCAGCTGCTGACCCGCTACAGCGACGCGCTGCCCCTGGTCTCGGCGCCCGGCACCGGCGGCATCGCCCCGGGCGAGGCGTCCCGGTACCTGTACGGCGCCGCCGTCGTGGCGGTGGTGCTCTTCCTTCCGGGCGGCCTGGTCAGGGTGGCCGCCCGGCGTCACGGCAAGGAAAATGATCAAGGGGAGGAACGATGACAAGGACCTGTGCGGCGAGAGTGGCCGCGGGGGCGCTGGCCGCCTCGCTGTTGCTGGCCGGATGCAGTTCCAAGGCCGGGGACGACGGCGGCGAGAAGGCGGCGGGCGGGGTGAAGACCGCCGACGGGATCTCCGGCAAGACGATCACGCTCGGTGTGCTGACCGACATGACCGGCGTCTACGCCACGCTCGGCAAGTCCGTCACCCAGGCCCAGCAGCTCTATGTGAAGCAGGTCAACGCCAAGGGCGGCATCTGCGGCTACAAGCTGGAGCTGAGCATCCGCGACCACGGCTACGACCCGCAGAAGGCCGTCGCCGGGTACACCGAGCTGGAGCCGAAGGTCCTCGGCTTCGCGCAGTTCATCGGCTCGCCCTTCGTGGCCGCCGTGAAGCAGCGCGTCGACGGCCAGGACAAGGGGCTCGTCCTGCCGCAGGCCTGGTCCTCCGAACTGCTCGGCAGTCCGTACATCAGGACGATCGGATCCACCTACGACATTGAGACGATCAATGCGATCGACTTCCTGATGCAGGAGAAGGGGCTGAAGAAGGGCGACAAACTCGGGCACGTGTACTTCGAGGGCGACTACGGCGAGAGCGCCCTCGCAGGGTCGAAGTACATGGCGAAGAAGAACGGGCTCACCGTCGTCGAGCAGAAGATCAAGCCGACCGACAACGACATGACCGCCCAGGTGGCCGCCCTGAAGCAGGCGGGCGTCAAGGCGATCGTGATCAGCGCGGGCCCGCGCCAGGCGGCCTCGCTCGTCGGCGTCGCGGCGGCCGGTGGGTTCGACGTACCGGTCATCGGCAACAACTCGGCCTTCGCACCGCAGCTCCTCGCCACCCAGGCGGGCCCCGCCCTGCTGAAGAACTACTACGTGGCCAACCCCTCGCTGCCCATCGGCGCCGACACCCCGGAGGCGAAGAACCTCGTCGCCGACTACCGCAAGGCCTATCCCAAGGACTCGCTCGACAACGGCGTGGTGGCGGGCTGGGCCGCGATCACCGTCTTCGGCGAGGTACTGAAGAAGGCGTGCGACACCAAGGACCTCACCCGCGAGGGCGTCGACAAGGCGCTGCTGACGATCAGCGGCTTCGACGACGGCTTCGGCGTCGCCATGGACTTCAGCGACCCGAAGGCCGCCTCGTCCAAGGAGAGCGCCATCCTCCAGCCGGACAAGGACGCCGTGGGCGGCATGAAGGTCGTCCGTGAGCCGCATGCCTCCTCCGACGCGCGGAGCTACACCCCGGGCGCGTAGCGGGCCCGTACATGGCGAAGGGCCCCGAACCGTGAGGTTCGGGGCCCTTCGCCATGTACGCGGGCGTTACGGCAGCTGTGCCGCGCGTGCCTCGCGCCGGTTGTCCCGGAAGTTGTTCACCCGTCGCGCCGTGGCGAAGAGCGGGATCACGGCGCCCATGACGAGCTGGAGCGCGCAGCCCGTCTGGAGGAGGAGCTGACCGCTGGGGGCGTCGAAGGCCCAGCCCGCGAGCAGACCCATGCTGAGCACGATCCAGGAGAGCATCGCGACCGCGAGGCGGCCCCGGGGCTTGGGGTACTCGACCCGGCTCACCATCAGCCAGGCGGTGCCGACGATCGCCATGAGCGTGGCGGGGAACGGCAGCTCGAGCAGGACGATCGAGACGACCGTCAGCGCGCCGAACGGCGAGGGCATGCCCTGGAAGGTGCCGTCCTTGACCGTGACGCAGGAGAACCGCGCCAGTCTCAGCACGACCGCCAGCAGGACCACGATGGCCCCCACGGCGGCCACCCGCTGGTGGGCGTCGTCGGCGACCATGCCGTAGACGAGGACGAAGTACGCGGGCGCCAGGCCGAAGCTGATGAGGTCGGAGAGGTTGTCCAGCTCCGCGCCCATCGGCGAGGACCGCAGCTTGCGGGCGACCAGACCGTCGAAGAGGTCGAAGACCGCCGCGCACAGCATGAGGATGACGGCCGTCGCGGCGCTGTGCCGCCCCATGCCCGTCTCCTGGCTGCCCTGGAGGTGCGGGATCAGGATGCCGGTGGTGGTGAAGTACACGGCCATGAAGCCGCACGTGGCGTTGCCGAGAGTGAGGGTGTCCGCTATCGAGAGGCGGAGTGAGAGCGGCATCTCCTCCTCGTCGTCGACCTCGTCGGCCTCGGGCACCCAGCCGGCCTGGGTCTCGGGATCAATCACGGTCAATGCGAGTCACCCCAGCCACGGTCTTCTGACCGACCTCCACGTCGACCTCGACGCCCTCGGGGAGGTAGATGTCGACGCGCGAGCCGAAGCGGATGAGACCGATCCGGTCGCCCTGCTCGACCTTGGTGCCCTGCGGAATGTAGGGAACGATGCGACGGGCGACGGCGCCGGCGATCTGGATCATCTCGATGTCACCGAGTTCGGTGTCGAAGTGCCAGACGACGCGCTCGTTGTTCTCGCTCTCCTTGTTGAACGCCGGGACGAACCCACCGGGGATGTGCTCGACCGACGTCACCGTGCCGGCCAGCGGCGCGCGGTTGACGTGAACATTCAGCGGGCTCATGAAGATCGCGACGCGGGTGCGCCCGTCCTTCCACGGCATGATGCTCTGCACCACACCGTCGGCGGGCGAGATGACCCGGCCGGAAGCGATCTCGCGCTCGGGGTCGCGGAAGAACCACAGCATTCCCGCCGCGAGCGCGGTGGCGGGTACGGCCACGGCCTTGGCCGCCGTGGAGCGGCGGGCGCGGGCCAGGCTGAGTGCTGCGGTGGCGACGGTCGGGAGAAGCCACGGCGATGCTCCGCGTGCAAGGCGTACGCCGACCAGGCTGTCGCGAGGTGCAGAGGTTTGGCTGTGGGGCATGGATGACCTTCGTAGCGGATGATGCCGCGCTGTGACGGGGGACGGCGGCTTTCCCGGGATCGTACCGGTCGCGGGCCACAACTGGGCAAGCCAGGAAGCCGAGTCGGCGGCTGAAGAGTGCCGTCGGGGTGTGATCTTCTTCTCGAAGAAAACACCCCGAATCAGGACATCTAGCCCTGGAGTCGATACTCCTCGAGCAGCCTTCGCCCGATGATCATTTTCTGGATTTCGGCGGTGCCTTCACCGATCAGCAGCATCGGCGCCTCGCGGTACAGGCGCTCGATCTCGTACTCCTTGGAGAAGCCGTAACCGCCGTGGATACGGAAGGCGTCCTCCACGACTTCCTTGCAGTATTCGGAGGCGAGGTACTTGGCCATCCCTGCTTCGAGGTCGTTTCGTTCACCCGAGTCCTTTTTGCGTGCAGCGTTCACCATCATCGCATGGGCGGCCTCGACCTTGGTGGCCATTTCGGCCAGCTTGAACTGGATGGCCTGGTGCTGGGCGATGGGCTTGCCGAACGTATGCCGCTGCTGGGCGTAGGAGACGCCCAGCTCAAAGGCACGTTGCGCGACGCCGCAGCCACGCGCGGCCACATTCACGCGCCCGACCTCGACTCCGTCCATCATTTGGTAAAACCCTCGGCCGGTGGTGCCGCCGAGGATCCGATTGGCCGGAATGCGTAGTCCGTCCATGATCAACTCGGTGGTGTCGACGCCCTTGTAGCCCATCTTGTCGATCTTCCCGGGGATGGTGAGACCGGGGCGGACCTCGCCGAAACCGGGCTCCTTCTCCACCAGGAAGGTCGTCATCGACTTGTGGGGAGCGGTTCCTTCGGGGTGTCCTTCGTCACTTCGCACCAGAACGGCCACGAGCGTCGACGAGCCGCCGTTCGTCAGCCACATCTTCTGGCCGTTCAGGACGTACCCCTCGCCGTCCTTCACCGCCTTCGAGGTGATCGCCGACACGTCCGAGCCGAGCGCGGGCTCCGACATCGAGAACGCGCCACGCACCTCGCCCAGCGCCATCCGCGGCAGGAAGTGGTCCTTCTGCTCCTGCGTGCCGTGCTGCTTGAGCATGTACGCCACGATGAAGTGCGTGTTGATGATGCCGGACACCGACATCCAGCCGCGGGCGATCTCCTCCACGCACAGCGCGTAGGTGAGCAGCGACTCACCCAGGCCCCCGTACTCCTCGGGGATCATCAGGCCGAAGAGGCCCAGCTCCTTGAGGCCGTCGACGATCTCCTGCGGATACTCGTCGCGGTGCTCCAGCTCGGTGGCGACCGGGATGATCTCCTTGTCCACGAAGCCTCGGACGGTGGAGAGGATCTCCTGCTGGATGTCGGTGAGACCGGCGGTCCGGGCGAGTCGCGCCATGGCTACTTCTCCTGTTCCTTCAGCTCGGGCCGGCCGGGCTGCTCTCCGCCGCGCTCCTTGATGTACGTCTCGGTGGGCACCATCACCTTGCGGCGGAACACGCAGACCAGCGTGCCGTCCTGCTTGTAGCCCTTCGTCTCCACATGGACGATCCCGCGGTCCGGCCTGGACTTCGAGGGCGTCTTGCCGAGCACCGTGGTCTCGCCGTAGACCGTGTCGCCGTGGAAGGTCGGCGCCACGTGCTTGAGCGACTCGATCTCCAGGTTGGCGATCGCCTTGCCGGAGACATCGGGGACCGACATGCCCAGCAGCAGGGAGTAGATGTAGTTGCCGACCACCACGTTCTTGCCGAAGTCCGTCGTGGACTCGGCGTAGTTGGCGTCCATGTGCAGCGGGTGGTGGTTCATGGTGAGGAGACAGAAGAGGTGGTCGTCGTACTCCGTGACCGTCTTTCCGGGCCAGTGCTTGTAGACCGCGCCGACCTCGAACTCCTCATACGTGCGTCCGAACTGCATGGGCCTCACGCCTCCGGGGCTTCGAACGTGCTGGTGCGCTTCATACCGGCGGCCCGGCCCTTGCCCGAGACGACCAGCGCCATCTTCCGGCTGGCCTCGTCGATCATCTCGTCGCCGAGCATCGCGGAGCCCTTCTTGCCGCCCGCCTCCGACGTGTAGTACTCGTACGCGTCCAGGATCAGCTCGGCGTGGTCGTAGTCCTCCTGCGAGGGCGAGAAGATCTCGTTGGACGCCTCGACCTGGCCCGGGTGCAGCACCCACTTGCCGTCGAAGCCGAGGGCGGCGGCGCGCTGCGCGACCTCGCGGTAGCCGTCCACGTTGCGGATCTGGAGGTAGGGGCCGTCGATCGCCTGGAGGTTGTTGGCGCGGGCGGCCATCAGGATCTTCATCAGGATGTAGTGGTAGGCGTCCGCCGGGTAGCCGGGCGGCTGCTCGCCGACGACCAGTGACTTCATGTTGATCGACGCCATGAAGTCGGCAGGACCGAAGATGATCGTCTCGATACGTGGACTGGCTTGAGCGATCTCATTGACGTTGTTGAGTCCCTGCGCGTTCTCGATCTGGGCCTCAATACCGATCTTTCCGACCTCGAAGCCCATCGTCTTCTCGATCTGGGTGAGCAGCAGGTCCAGGGCGACGACCTGCTGGGCGTCCTGGACCTTCGGCAGCATGATGCAGTCAAGGTTCGGGCCCGCGCCCTCGACGACCGTGACGACATCGCGGTACGTCCACTCGGTCGTCCAGTCATTGACCCGCACGACGCGTGTCTTGCCCGTCCAGTCGCCCTCGTTGAGGAACTTGACGATGGTGTGCCGCGCCTCGGGCTTGGCCAGCGGTGCGCACGCGTCCTCCAGGTCCAGGAAGACCTGGTCGGCGGGCAGGCCCTGGGCCTTCTCCAGGAAGCGGGGGTTCGAGCCCGGGACGGCCAGGCACGAGCGGCGCGGGCGAAGGCGGTTGACCTGCGGTGCAGGGCTGGTCATGCGGGAACCTCCAGGGGGTCGAGCTTGTTCGCTTTCCGGATCTCGTCGACGATACGGCCGATGATTCCGGTGATGTCGAAGTCCTTCGGGGTGAAGACCGCGGCGACGCCCGCCGCCCGCAGCCGCTCGGCGTCCGCGTTCGGGATGATGCCGCCCGCGATCACCGGGATGTCGGCCGCGCCGGCCTCACGCAGCCGCTCCAGGACGTCCGGCACGAGCTGCGCGTGGGAGCCGGACAGGATGGACAGGCCGACCGCGTGCACGTCCTCGGCGAGCGCCGCGTCCACGATCTGCTCGGGCGTCAGCCGGATGCCCTGGTAGACCACCTCGAACCCGGCGTCACGGGCCCGCACGGCGATCTGCTCCGCGCCGTTGGAGTGCCCGTCCAGCCCCGGCTTGCCGACCAGGAAGCGGAGCTTGCCGACGCCCAGGTCCCGCGCGGTGGCGTCGACCTGCCGGCGCACCTCGGCGAGCGCGGTGCCCTCCTCGGCGGTGACCGCGACCGGGGCGGACGAGACGCCGGTGGGGGCGCGGTACTCGCCGAACACCTCACGCAGGGCGCCGGCCCACTCGCCGGTCGTGACCCCGGCGCGGGCGCACTCCAAGGTGGCCTCCATCAGGTTCTCCGTGCCCCTGGCCGCCTCCTTCAGCCGCTCAAGGGCCTTGCAGGGGCGCGGGTGGTTGAACGGCGGCTGGTAGCGCGTGTCGCGCCAGTCGGCGAGCGCCGCCGTCACCCGGGCCTCGACCGCCGGGTCGACCGTGTGGATCGCCGCGTCCAGGTCGGCCGTCAGCGGGTTCGGCTCGGTCGACTCGAAGATGTTGACGCCGACGATCTTCTCGGTGCCGCCCTCGATCCGCGCCCGGCGCTCGGCGTGCGAGGAGACGAGCTGCGACTTCAGGTAGCCCGACTCCACGGCGGCCATCGCGCCGCCCATCTCCTGGATGCGGTCGATCTCGGCGAAGGACTCCTCGACGAGCTCCGCCACCTTCGCCTCGATCACGTGCGACCCGGCGAAGATGTCCTCGTACTCCAGCAGATCGCTCTCGTGCGCGAGCACCTGCTGGATGCGCAGGCTCCACTGCTGGTCCCAGGGGCGCGGCAGCCCCAGGGCCTCGTTCCAGGCCGGGAGCTGCACGGCACGCGCGCGTGCGTCCTTCGACAGCGTCACGGCCAGCATCTCCAGCACGATCCGCTGGACGTTGTTCTCCGGCTGCGCCTCGGTCAGGCCCAGGGAGTTGACCTGCACGCCGTACCGGAAGCGCCGCTGCTTGGGGTTCTCGATGCCGTACCGCTCGCGGGTGATGCGGTCCCAGATCCGGCCGAACGCCCGCATCTTGCACATCTCCTCGATGAACCGGACGCCCGCGTTCACGAAGAAGGAGATCCGGGCGACGACATCGCCCCTGCGGTCCTCGGCGACCTGGCCCGAGGCGAACACTGCGTCGAGCACGGCGATTGCGGTCGACATCGCGTACGCGATCTCCTGGACCGGGGTGGCCCCCGCCTCCTGGAGGTGGTAGCTGCAGATGTTGATCGGGTTCCACTTGGGGATGTGGTTCACCGTGTACGTGATCATGTCCGTCGTGAGCCGGAGCGAGGGACCCGGCGGGAACACATGGGTGCCCCGCGACAGGTACTCCTTCACGATGTCGTTCTGCGTCGTGCCCGACAGCTTGGTGATCTCGGCGCCCTGCTCCTCGGCGACGACCTGGTAGAGCGCCAGCAGCCACATGGCGGTGGCGTTGATCGTCATCGAGGTGTTCATCTGCTCCAGGGGGATGTCCTGGAAGAGGCGGCGCATGTCACCGAGGTGGGACACCGGGACCCCGACCCGGCCGACCTCGCCGCGGGCGAGGATGTGGTCGGGGTCGTAACCGGTCTGGGTCGGCAGGTCGAAGGCGACCGACAGACCCGTCTGGCCCTTGGCGAGGTTGCGCCGGTACAGCTCGTTGGACGCCTCGGCGGTGGAGTGGCCGGCATACGTGCGCATGAGCCAGGGCCGGTCCCGCTCCCTTTCTTTTCGCGCCTGCGGCTGAGGGCGCTCTGTGCCGGTGTCGACGTTCCTCAGCCCGCGGTCGCTGCGCTCCCTTGTCTTCGTCTCTTTCGACATCGGCGCGCCCTCAGCCGCAGGCGCTGGCTCTCGCTCGGTCATCGGCGGCCCTCAGACGTTCCGGAAGCGGTTGATGGCGTCGAGGTGCTTCGCGCGCTTCTCCTCGTCGCGCACGCCCAGGCCCTCGCGGGGCGCGAGCGCGAGCACGCCGACCTTGCCCTGGTGGAGATTGCGGTGCACGTCGTACGCGGCCTGTCCGGTGTCCTGAAGTGCGTAGACCTTCGACAGCGTCGGGTGGATCTTCCCCTTGGCGATCAGGCGGTTGGCCTCCCACGCCTCGCGGTAGTTGGCGAAGTGGGAGCCGATGATCCGCTTCAGCGACATCCACAGGTAGCGGTTGTCGTACTCGTGCATGTAGCCCGAGGTCGAGGCGCAGGTGGTGATGGTGCCGCCCTTGCGGGTGACGAAGACGGAGGCGCCGAAGGTCTCGCGCCCTGGGTGCTCGAAGACGATGTCGATGTCCTCGCCGCCGGTGAACTCGCGGATGCGCTTGCCGAAGCGCTTCCACTCCTTCGGGTCCTGGGTCCGCTCGTCCTTCCAGAACCGGTAGCCCTCGGCGTTGCGGTCGATGATCGCCTCGGCGCCCATCGCCCGGCAGATGGCCGCCTTCTGCTCGCTGGAGACGACGCAGATCGGGTTGGCGCCGCCGGCCAGCGCGAACTGCGTGGCGTACGAGCCGAGTCCGCCGCTCGCGCCCCAGATCAGGACGTTGTCGCCCTGCTTCATGCCGGCGCCGTTGCGGGAGACGAGCTGGCGGTAGGCGGTGGAGTTGACCAGGCCGGGGGCGGCGGCCTCCTCCCAGCTCAGGTGGTCGGGCTTGGGCATGAGCTGGTTGGACTTGACGAGCGCGATCTCGGCGAGCCCGCCGAAGTTGGTCTCGAAGCCCCAGATGCGCTGCTCGGGGTCGAGCATCGTGTCGTTGTGGCCGTCGGAGGACTCCAGCTCCACCGACAGGCAGTGCGCGACGACCTCGTCACCGGGCTTCCAGGAGTTGACGCCCGGGCCGGTGCGCAGCACGACGCCCGCGAGGTCGGAGCCGATGACGTGGTACGGCAGGTCGTGGCGCCTGGTCAGCTCGCTGAGCCGGCCGTAGCGCTCCAGGAAGCCGAAGGTCGACAGCGGCTCGAAGATCGAGGTCCACACCGAGTTGTAGTTGACCGAGGAGGCCATGACGGCCACCAGGGCCTCGCCCGGACCGAGTTCCGGCACCGGCACGTCGTCCAGGTGGATCGACTTGCGCGGGTCCTTGTCGCGGGTGGCGAGGCCGGCGAACATCTCCGTCTCGTCCTTGTGCACGGTGATCGCGCGGTACGACTCGGGGAGCGGCAGGGCGGCGAAGTCGGCGGAGGTCGACTCCGGCGACTGGATCGCGTCCAGGATTTCCTTCACGGTGTTGCCTCCGGCGAAGTGGCGTCCTTGAGGGAGGGCGCTGAGGGTTACGTCGGTGCTGATCGAGGTGAGGGGTGAGGGTGAGGGGGGTGCCGTCGGTTCGGCGGAGGTGGTGCTCGGCAGCGCTTTGTGGCGCGAGAGGTTGCCTGTGACGCAGGCGTCCGGGCGCGCTCGCCAATGGCTTGCGGGGACAGCCGGCGTACGAAAGGTCTCTGCACGCCGGCCGCCCGGACACCCTCAACGTATGGCACGCCGTGTCACATGACAAGGCACTGAGTGTCAGAAGTTGCGCTCAGGTGAAATCTTTACGCAACAGATGAGCGATGATCGATCAGAAGGGGCCGCGAAAAGGGCGCAAAAAGGCCGGACGGGCCCAAAGGGCGCGTCCGGCCTCACCAAAGAAGCGGTGCGGAGCTAGGGACGGTTGCGCAGCGCCTGCTCGATCGTGCGCATCACGTCCTCCAGCGGGGCGTCCACCCGGGCCACCGTCACCAGTACGTCGCCGTCCGTGGAGGCGGCGGCAGGCGCGGAGCGCGCAGCGGTCTCCCGGCCCGCGCCGATTCCCGTACCGAACGTCTTGCGGACGATGGCGAAGGCGTGGTCCAGCTGGGCCTCCACGTCGCCCTGGCCGCCCGCCCGCAGCCAGCGCCGCAGCACGTGGTTGTGCGCGGTCACCACGGCGGAGGCGGCGACCTCGGCGAGCAGCGGGTCGTAGTTGGCGTCGTCGTCGTGCGCGTGCTCGTCGAAGTGCCCGAGGAGATAGCGGGTGAACAGACGCTCGTAGCGCGCCACGGAGGCGATCTCGGCCTCGCGCAGGGTCGGCACCTCGCGGGTCAGCTTGTAGCGGGAGACGGAGACCTCCGGCTGGGCCGCGTACATCCGCATGACTTCCTTGATGCCGCGGCACACCGTGTCGAGCGGGTGCTCGTGCGCGGGCGCCGCGTTCAGCACCGCCTCGGCGCGGACCAGGGTGTCGTCGTGGTCCGGGAAGATCGCCTCGTCCTTGGACCGGAAATGCCGGAAGAAGGTGCGGCGGGCCACCCCGGCCCGGGCCGCGATCTCGTCGACGGTGGTCGCCTCGTACCCCTTGGTGGAGAACAGCTCCATGGCGGCGGCCGCCAGTTCCCGGCGCATTTTGAGCCGCTGCGCGGCGGCGCGGCTGTTCGCGGCGGTCTCCGGCGCATCGGTCGTAGCGGCTGTACGTGAGGACTTGGCGGGCTGGGACATGACCCGAACGTACTGCATGTGCGCAGGTATGTGCGCAGGTCCCCGAATCCCCCTGCCTCCGGCGGGCGCGGGGCCCGCGCCCGGACCGAGGAGCCCGCCCCAGCCGGCGGACTCCCCGTACCCGTCCCCGTCCGCCTCAGCGGCGGGCATATTCGCGGAAGCCACGGCCGGTCTTGCGGCCGAGGCAGCCCGCGGCCACCAGGTGTTCGAGGAGCGGCGCCGGGGCAAGGCCCGGGTCACGGAACTCCCGGTGCAGCACCTGCTCGATGGCGAGCGAGACATCGAGGCCGACCACGTCGAGCAGTTCGAACGGACCCATCGGATAGCCGCCGCCGAGCTTCATCGCGGCGTCGATGTCGTCGAGCGACGCGTAGTGCTCCTGGACCATCTTGATCGCGTTGTTGAGGTACGGGAACAGCAGCGCGTTCACGATGAAGCCGGCCCGGTCGCCGCAGTCCACCGGGTGCTTGCGGATCTTGGAGCACACCTCGCGGACGGTGGCGTGCACGTCGTCCGCGGTCAGCACCGTGCGCACCACCTCGACCAGTTTCATCGCCGGGGCCGGGTTGAAGAAGTGCATGCCGATCACGTCCTGCGGGCGCGAGGTGGCGCGGGCGCAGGCGACGACCGGCAGCGAGGAGGTGGTGGTGGCCAGCACCGCGCCCGGCTTGCAGACCTTGTCGAACGCGGCAAAGAGCTGCCGCTTGACCTCCAGGTCCTCGGCGACCGCCTCGACGGCGAGATCGACGTCCGCGAAGGCCTCGTACGAACCGGCCGGCGTGATCAGTTCCAGGGTCCGCGCCGCGGCCTCGGCGGTCAGCCGGCCCTTGTCGACCGAGCGCGCCAGCGACTTGCCGATCCGGGCCTTCGCGGCCTGCGCCTTCTCCTCGCTGCGGGCGGCGAGCACGACCTCGAACCCGGCCTTGGCGAAGACCTCGGCGATACCGGAGGCCATGGTGCCCGAGCCCGCGACCCCGACCGCGCGCACGGACCGGCCGCCGGTCCCCGTCTCCCCGGCGGCCGGCGTCAGCGCGTCCGGCACGACCGTGGCGCTGCCCGGCGCCTCGTAGGTGTAGAAGCCGCGCCCCGCCTTGCGGCCGGTCAGGCCCGCCTCGCTGAGTTGCTTGAGGACCGGGGCCGGCGCGTGCAGCCGGTCGTGCGACTCCGCGTACATCGCGTCCAGGACCGTGCGCGCGGTGTCGACGCCGATCAGGTCGAGCAGCGCCAGCGGACCCATGGGCAGGCCGCAGCCCAGCTTCATCGCCGCGTCGATGTCCTCCCGGGAGGCGTACCGGGCCTCGTACATCGCGGCTGCCTGGTTGAGGTAGCCGAACAGCAGCCCGTCGGCGACGAAGCCGGGCCGGTCGCCGACCGCGACGGGCTCCTTGCCGAGTTCGAGCGCCAGATCCGTGACCGCGGCGACGGCCCCCGGCGCGGTCAGCACCGAGGAGACCACCTCGATCAGCCGCATGGCCGGGGCCGGGTTGAAGAAGTGCAGGCCGAGGACGCGTTCGGGGTGGGCCGAGTCGGCGGCGAGGCGGGTCACCGACAGCGCGTTGGTGCCCGTCGCGAGGACCGTCTCCGGCCGCACGACCGAGTCGAGCGCCCGGAACACCTGCTGCTTGATCTCGTACGACTCCGGGGTCACCTCGATCACCAGGTCCGCGTCGGCGGCCGCCTGGAGGTCGGTGAAGGTGCGGAAGCGGGCGAGGACGTCGTCGCGCTCCCGCTCGGTGAGCCGCCCGCGCCGCACGGCGCGGGCGGTGGAGGTCTCGAGCGCCGTGACGGCCTGCGCGGCCGCGGCCTCGCTGATGTCGATGCCGACGACCTCGCGGCCGGCCCGGGTGAGGACCTCGGCGATACCGGTGCCCATCGTGCCGAGGCCGACCACGGCGACGGTCCGCAGCGCGGAGGGAGGGGTGTGGGACAGGGGAGTGGCCATCGCGGGACTCCAGGAAGAGGGTGACGACTGAGGGCCGCACGCGTTTGCGCCGGCCGGCGCACGGCGTGCGGGAGGTGCGCGAACTGCGCGGGGTGCGGGTGGGGCCGGGCTGACGAGCGCACACGCCCGGCGCCGTCCGGGACGTCGCCTGGGCGGGCCCCTGTGGACGGTGAAGACCGGCAGGCCCTGTCCCGGAGCCGTGCCGCACTGAGGTACCTGAGGTACCGAACCGACTGGCTCTCGCGGCGGCTGCGTCACCAGGCCACCACGAGCGAAGACGCGAGTGGGTTACTCGCTCGTCCGACATTAACCCGCCGGTAACGAGCGCGCCAGACCCCCCGGTTGCCCGCGGGGTGTGATCTGTCTCCCGTGACCGCCGGTGCGCGGAACCCGGCTGGGACCCGGGGGAAACCGGCGCGGGACCGGACCGGGGTACGAAGCTGAACCGGCGGCGGGGCCGGGTCGGGATCGGGAGTCGAACCGGCGGCGGGGGCCGGGTCGGGGTCTGGAGTCGTATCGGCTGCGGGACCGGACCGGGGTACGAAGCTGAACCGGCGGCGGGGCCGGACCGGGATTCACAGCTGAACCGGCGGCGGGGCCGGACCGGGATCCGGAGGTGAACCGGCTGTGCGACCGGCTTCCGGTTCGGTGCGGGTGCAAAGCGGCGCGGATGTCCCGCGACCCCGGCACGGCCCCGCCGGGCAGGCTCTAGGCTCGGCGCCATGGACGAGGAGTTGCGATCACTCACGCAGCGTCTGCGCGGTGAGGCGGGGGCCTCCGCGGCGTACGACCGGCTGCTGGCGAGCGGGGACCTCGATGAACTGGCCGCCGCCCTGACCGAGCCCGGACAACCGCTCTGGGCCAGGGAGTTGGTCGCCTTCAGGCTGGGCCTCGCGGGGGACCGCAGGGCCTTCGAGGCGCTCGTCCTGCTGCTCAACCACCGCGATCCGCAGCGCTGCGCCTCCGCCGCGTACGCGCTGGCCCGGCTCGGTGACCCGCGCACCGCCCGCGCGGCGGCCGCCCTCGCCACCAACGAGCTGCGGGTCGCCTACGCGCTGCACCCGGTGCGGCTCCTGGTGGAACTGCGCGCCCCCGAGGCGGTCCCCGCGCTCATCACCACCCTGCGGCGCAGGCTGCGGCCGCACGACCCGTACCGGAGAGTCGCGCTGGCCTGTGTGGAAGGGCTCGGGACGCTGGGCGACGGACGTGCCAGACCCGTGCTGAGCGACGCCCTGGCCCACCCCGTGCTCGCGGAGGCGGCCGTCCACGCGCTGGCAAAGCTGCCGAGGCCGCCGAAGCCGCCGAAGACCTGACCTCCGGGACGGGACCCCGCACGGACTCACCGTCGCCCGGGACGCCCGTCCTGCCCGGTCAGGCGCGCGCGCCCCGCCCGTTCACTCGCTCACGATCGCGTACGCCTCGATCTCCATCAGGAACTCCGGGCGGACCAGCGCCGCGACCTGGACCGCGGACGCGGCCGGCAGCCGGTCCTCGGGTATGTGCGCGGCGCGGGCCGCGCGGACGGCGGGCATGTGGGCCATGTCCGTGACGAAGTAGGTGAGCTTGACGACGTCGTCGAAGCCGGCGCCGGCGGCGGCCAGACAGCGCCGCAGGTTCTCGAAGACCTGGCGGGCCTGCGCGGCCGGGTCCCCCTCGCCGACCACCTCGCCCGCCTCGTCCAGGGCCAGTTGACCGGAGACCGCCACGAACCGGCCGGTGCCCGCGACGACATGGGTGTACGCGGCGGCGGGGGCGACGCCGCCGGGGGCGGGAATGCGTGTCAGCTCACTCATGCGTCCATGGTGGACCATGGGTCCGACAACGCCCCGGCGGGCGCCTCAGAGCAGCGTGAGCTGGGTCGGCTCCGCCGGGTGCTCCGCCACCGGTGCCGCCGGTTCCGGCAGGTCGATCCGGCGTGCGGCGCCCGCGCGCGCGGGACCGATGCCGTACTCGCGGGCCAGCTCGTGCACCTGGCGGGTGATCCGGCGCTGGTACCACTTCGGCGCGTACGAACCGTCCGCGTACAGCCGCTCGTAACGGCGCACCAGGTACGGGTGGTTCCGCTCCAGCCACGCCATGAACCACTCGCGGGCGCCGGGCCGCAGGTGCAGCACCAGCGGGGTGACGGAGGTGGCCCCGGCGTCCGCGATCGCCCGCACCGTGGCGCGCAGCTGCGCCGGCCGGTCGCTCAGGTAGGGCAGGACGGGTGCCATCAGGACGCCGCAGCCGATGTCGTGCCCGCTCAGTGTGCGCACCACGTCCAGGCGCCGCTCCGGCGCCGGTGTGCCCGGCTCGACGGTGCGCCACAGACCGGGGTCGGTGAAGCCCACGGAGACCGATATCCCGACGTCGGTGACCGCGGCGGCCTGCTTCAGCAGGTCGAGGTCGCGCAGGATCAGCGTGCCCTTGGTCAGGATCGAGAAGGGGTTCGCGTGGTCGCGCAGGGCGGCGATGATGCCGGGCATGAGGCGGTAGCGGCCCTCGGCGCGCTGGTAGCAGTCCACGTTGGTGCCCATCGCGATGTGCTCGCCGTGCCAGCGGCGCGAGGCGAGCTGCCGCCGCAGCAGCTCGGGCGCGTTGACCTTGACCACGATCTGGGAGTCGAAGTCGAGCCCGGTGTCGAGGTCGAGATAGCTGTGCGTCTTGCGCGCGAAACAGTAGACGCACGCGTGTGAGCAGCCCCGATAGGGGTTGACCGTCCACTCGAAGGGCATGCGCGAGGCGCCCGGCACCCGGTTCACGATCGACCGGGCGCGCACCTCGTGGAAGGTGATGCCGCGGAACTCGGGCATGTCGAAGGTACGGGTGGTCACCGCGTCCGTGCCGAACAGCGCGGCCTCCCGGGCCCGGTCCCCGGCGTGGTCCGCCGTGAGGTTCTCCCAGCGCATGGCGCCTCCTCGGTAGCTCTGGCCCCAGAATAGAACATGCGTTCCCTTGATCGTGCGAGGCACTCTCCCCGTGTCGTCGTGCGCCCCCCGATTTGGGGACCCCGGCCGCCTGGTGGTTGGCTGGCCGCGAACCCCGAGGAACCAAGTGCTGGAGGAAGTGCAATGGCGCAGGTCGAGGCCACGACTGAGCGGGTCATCGCGGCGGACGCGGAGAATGTGTTCGACGCCCTCGCCGACTACAGCGGCACGCGCGCGAACCTGTTGACGGAGCACTTCAGCGAGTACGAGGTGCTCGAGGGTGGCGACGGGGAGGGCACCCTCGTCCACTGGAAGCTCCAGGCCACCAGCAAGCGCGTGCGGGACTGCCTCCTCGAGGTGAGCGAGCCGACCGACGGCGAGCTGGTCGAGAAGGACCGCAACTCCTCCATGGTCACCACCTGGCGGGTCACCCCGGCCGACGCGGGCAAGGCGCGCGTCGTCGTCACGACCGTCTGGAACGGCGCCGGCGGCATCGGCGGCTTCTTCGAGCGGACCTTCGCGCCCAAGGGCCTGGCCCGGATCTACGACGCCGTGCTCGTCAAGCTCGCCGCCGAGGTCGAGAAGTAGCGGGGAACTGACCCCCGCTCGGCCCGAGTTGGCCGAGCCGGCCGTGCGGGCGCCTTCCCGGGTCACCGTTTCGGGTGGTTTTCCGCACGGCTCCGTCGTACGCCGTAAGGCTCCGACCGGCGATTATGCCCGTCTGGCCCGTTTGAACGGGAACTCATCGTGGTTGCCCCCACTTGTCGCGCAATGCGAGAAATGGGCCCCGCAGGCGCGACGAGGGGAGCGGTACGTGGGCGGGACGACGCTGGTGGAGACCGGTCAGGAGGCGGCTCCCGCCGCCGACGCGCCGGCCCCGACACCCCCTCAGGACCCGGCGGGCCTCGGCCCCCGCCGGGTCCGCCTGGTCTTCACGGGGCTCATGCTCGCGCTGCTGCTCGCGGCGCTCGAGCAGATGATCGTCGCCACCGCGCTGCCGAAGATCGTCGGCGAGCTGCACGGCCTGGACAGGATGTCCTGGGCGATCACCGCCTACCTCCTGACGTCCACCGTCGGACTGCCCGTCTACGGCAAGCTCGGCGACCTCTTCGGACGCAAGGGCGTCTTCCAGTTCGCCATCGTCGTCTTCGTCGCGGGCTCGGCGCTCGCGGGCCGGGCGCAGTCGATGGACCAGCTCATCGCCTTCCGCGCGGTCCAGGGCGTCGGCGCGGGCGGCCTCATGACCGGCGTGCAGGCGATCATCGCGGACATCGTGCCGCCCCGGGCACGCGGCCGCTTCATGGGCCTCATCGGCGCCGCCTTCGGCCTCGCCTCGGTCGCGGGCCCGCTCCTCGGCGGCTACTTCACGGACCACCTCTCCTGGCGCTGGTGCTTCTACATCAACGTCCCCTTCGGCCTGGTCACCCTCGCCGTGATCACCGTCGTCCTGAAGCTCCCCAGGCCCGCCGTCAGGGCCCGCCTGGACGTCCTGGGCACCCTGCTGCTCGCCGCCGCCTCCACCTGCCTGGTCCTGCTGACCAGCTGGGGCGGCACCGAGTACGCCTGGGACTCCCGCGTCATCGCCGCACTCGCGGCGGGCGCCGCCGTCGCCACCGCGCTCTTCCTGCTCGCCGAGCACTTCGCACCCGAACCCCTCGTCCCGCTGCGGCTGTTCAGGGACGGCGTCTTCAACGTCACCGGGCTGGTCGGTCTGGTCATCGGCGTCGCGCTGTTCGGCGCGGCCAGTTATCTGCCGACCTTCCTGCAAATGGTCGACGGGGCCTCGGCGACGGAGTCGGGGCTGCTGATGCTGCCGATGACGGGCGGCATCGTCGGCGCCTCGGTGATCTCCGGGCAGCTCATCAGCAGCACCGGGCGCTACAAGGTGTACCCGGTCCTCGGCAGCGCCCTGGCGGCCGTCGGCATGTGGCTGCTCTCGCACCTCGGCACGGACACGCCCCGGCTGCACTACAGCATCTGGATGGCCGTCCTGGGCGCCGGCATCGGCATGGTGATGCCCGTGCTGGTGCTCGCCGTGCAGAACTCCGTGCGCCCCGCGGATCTCGCCACCGCGACCAGCGCGAACAACTACTTCCGGCAGATCGGCGGGAGCGTCGGCGCCGCCGTCTTCGGCACCCTCTTCGCCGGCCGGCTCGCCGACGCGCTCGAGAACCGCCTGCCCGCGCGCGCGGGCGGCGCCCCCGACCCCGAGGCCATCACCCCGCAACTGGTCCACGCGATGCCCGCCGCGCTGCGCGACGGCTACGTCCGGGCGTACGCCGACGCCATGCCGCGGATCTTCCTCTACCTCGTGCCGGTGCTCGTCCTCGGCCTGCTCACCGCCTTCTTCCTCAAGGAGAAACCACTGGTGTCCCACAACGCCCCCGCCGAGCCCGAGGCCCCGGCCCAGGTGCCGCCGGCCCGCACGCACGCCACCGGAGTGCCCGTGTGCGGCACGGTGCAGCACCCCGACGGCACGGTCGTGCCCCGCGCGGCGCTCACCCTCATCGACGCCGGGGGCCGCCAGACCGGACGGGGCGCGAGCGCCGAGGACGGGCGGTACGCGCTGGCCACCCCGGGCCCGGGAGCGTACGTCCTGATCGCCGCGGCGGGCGGTCACCAGCCGCAGGCCGTGCAGGTCACCGTCGGCGAGCGCCCGGTGGAACTGGACGTGGTCCTCGGCGGCGCCGGACGGCTGGCCGGCAGTGTTCTCACCGCGGACGGCACCCCCGTGCGCGAGGCCACCGTCACGCTCACCAACGTGCACGGGGAGGTCGTCGCCGCCACCCGCAGCGGCCGCGAGGGCGGCTACCTCATGACCGACCTCGTCGCGGGCGAGTACACGCTCGCCGCGGGCGCCCCCGCGTTCCGCCCGGCCGCGCTCCCGGTCACCGTGCAGCCCGCGCGCGAGACCCGGCAGGACATCGAGCTGGCCGGCGGCGCCGTGCTGCGCGGCACGGCGCGGGCGGGCGGCGGACGGCCCGTGGAGGACGCGCGCGTGACCCTCCTCGACGCCGCGGGCAACGTCGTGGACACCCTCACCACCGGCCCTGACGGAACGTTCCGTTTCGTCGATCTCGCCTCGGGTGAGTACACCGTGATCGCGGCGGGCTACCCGCCGGTGGCCACGGTGCTGCGGATGGCGGGCGGCGGCCGGACGGAACGGGATCTCCAACTGGGTCACGAGGACTGACCGTTGCCGCACGGGCCGCCGGGGACGGCGCGGTCCGCGGGCACCGTGCCGTCGGCCCCGGGTCAATTCCGGCGTTGGCGCACATCCAAACCGGCCACCGCCGTACGGTGGTGAGAACGACACAGATCATGCGGATCCGTGGGGAGAGAGGGCCGTGGCCATGGACCGTGGCACCGAAGCGGGCACACCACCCGGCGGCCCCGACGCCGGAGGAGGAGCGGCGGAGCACGCCGTCACGGGCCGCGTCCCCCTGGCCGTCGTCGTGGTCGACCGGGACGGTCTCGTCTCGCACTGGAGCACCGGCGCCCGGCGGCTGTTCGGGGTCTCACGGGACGAGGCGGTGGGCCGCCCCGCCGTCGACCTCCTGCCCGTCTGCGGCGCCCTCCCCGAGGAGGACGACACCACGCCCTACGGGGCGTACGGGATGTACGACGGACTCGGTCCGGGGCTCGAGTCCTCCCTCGACGGGCGGCTGTCCTACCCGGCGGCGGGCCGCGCCCGGCTCACCGTGACGGGACCGGGCCGCATCGACGTCCTGTGGTGGGCGTACCCCCTGGTGGGCCCGGGGCAGGAGCGGCTGCTCGTGCTCGCCGCCGACGCGGGCGCCCTGCGCCACGAGGACGCGGAGGACGACGGCGAGGCGGCCGTCGAGCGCATCGCGCCCGGCTTCGCCCTGCACACCGACTTCCCCGGCTCCCCGGAACTGGCCCGCAGGCTGCCCGACATCCTGCCCAGCATGAGCGTGGCGGAGAGCGCCCGCATCGTCGCGCAGGTCCTCGAACTCGGCTATCCGGTCCTGGAGTTCAGCCGCAACGACCGGGTGCCCGTCACGCCCGACTGGGGCGTGCCCCGGCGGGCCGAGCGCAAGGCGCGCCGGGAGCGGGCGGCCCGGGCGGCCGCCTCGGGCGAGCCCCTGCCGCAGGACGTCGCGGACGAGGGCGAGGACATCGAGTTCGTCGCCGTGCGCGAGCGCCTGGAGTTCCTGAACGAGGTCAGCGGGCGCATCGGCACCTCGCTCGATCTGTCACGGACCATCCTGGAGGTCAGCCGCGCCGTCGTGCCGCGCTTCACGGACGTGGCGGGCACCTATCTGCGCGAGCAGGTCGTCGCCGGCGAAGGGTTCCCGGACGGCGTGCCCGACACGACGACCATGTGGCACCGGGTCGCCCTGGAGCACACCGACGAACCGGGCCGCTGGGACGACGTCGTGCCCGTCGGCGAGGCCATGCCGTTCCCGGCGCACACGCCGTTCTTCCAGTGCATGACCTCCGGCGACCCTGTCCTCGTGCCGCGCATCAGCGAGCAGATGGGGCACATGATCGCCGCGCAGTTCGAGAAGCGCGACATCAGGCCGCTCATCACGCACCGCTCCATGCTGGTCGTCCCGCTGAAGGCGCGGAACGTGGTGCTCGGCTTCATGATCCTGCTGCGCCACCCCGAGCGCGCCGAGTTCAACGACATGGACCGGGTCACCGGCGCCGAACTGGCCGCCCGCGCGGGCCTCGTGCTGGACAACGCGCGCATGTACACGTACCAGGAGAGCGTCGCCGAGACGCTCCAGGACAGCATGCTGCCGCACATCGCGCGGTGCATGGCCGGGTGCGACATCGCCACCCGCTATCTGCCGGGCACGCTGCTCGGCCGGGTCGGCGGCGACTGGTTCGACTCGGTCAAGCTGCCCGGCTCCCGGACCGCCCTGGTCGTCGGCGACGTCATGGGCCACGGCCTCAACTCGGCGGCCATGATGGGCCAGCTGCGCACCGCCGTGCAGACCATGGCCGCGCTCGACCTGCCGCCCGCGCAGCTCCTGCGCAACCTGGACGACCTCGCCCAGCGGCTCGGCGAGCACTACCTGGCGACCTGTCTGTACGCCGTCTACGACCCGATCGCGGGCGAGCTGCACCTCGCCAACGCCGGTCACATCCCGCCCGTCCTGGTCCGTGCCGAGGACGGCAGCAGCGAACTGCTCGACCTGCCGACGGGCGCGCCCATCGGCGTCGGCGGCGTGCCCTTCGAGGCGGTCAGGATCCGGGTGGCACCGGGCGACCGGCTGGTGATGTGCACCGACGGCCTGGTCGAGGTGCGCGGCGAGGACATCGGTGTCGGCCTCGCCACGCTCTGCGAGTCCGCCGCCCACCCGGCGGCCTCCATGGACGACGCCTGCGACACGATCATCCGCGCGCTCAACACTCGCGGCGGCCGCAAGGACGACGTCGCCCTGCTGCTGGCCCGGCTCAACGGCATCGGGCCCGAGGACGTCGCCGAGTGGCGGCTCGCCCGCGACCCCGCCGAGGCGGGCCGGGCCCGCGCCGCGGTCCGCGAACAGCTCCACGTGTGGGGCCTGGCCTCGCTGTCCGACCACGCCGAACTGCTGGTGGGCGAGCTCGTCGCCAACGCCGTACGGCACGCCCACAGCCGTCAGGTCGGGCTGCGGCTGGTCCGCGGCGCCACCCTGCTGTGCGAGGTGGACGACGACGACCACACCCTGCCGACGCTGCTCAGCGCCGGGGTGGGCGACGAGTCCGGCCGCGGGCTGCGGGTGGTCAGCACCCTGGCCCGGGAGTGGGGGACCAGCCGGACGAGCGCGGGCAAGACCGTCTGGTTCGAGCTGACGCTGCCGCGCCGCTGATCCGGACCGCGGCCCGGGGGCCGCACCTGGCACACCGGGCGCACCGGGCAGAAAGGGAACCGGCGGCGCGTACGCCGGGGCGTGCGCGTGGGAACGGACCGTGAAGGAACACGCCTGCCGCTTGTCGGCCACCTCCAAGCGCGATAGACCGAAAACTCACCTGCCGCTACGGCGGGCCGCGCGTGGAACCTGGGGAGCGGGCATGAGTGTGGCGAGCGGGTACAGAGACTCCTGGGAGGGCTTCTGGCGCGAGGCGCCGGGCGAGCAGGGCGCGGTCTTCTGGGACGCGGACCCCGCGCTCACCGTGGCCGTCCACCTGCCCCTGTTCGAGCCCCATGTGACGGCGCCGGGGCTGCCGCTGGTGGACCTCGGCTGCGGCAACGGCACCCAGACCCGCTTCCTCGCCGACCGCTTCCGGCACGTCATCGGCGCGGACCTGGCGGCCGCGGCCCTCGACCACGCCCGGCACGCCGACCCGGCGGGCCAGGCCACGTACCGGCTGCTCGACGCGTCCGAGAAGGCCGAGCTGGAGACGCTGCACGCCGAGCTGGGCGACGCCAACGTCTATGTGCGGGGCGTGCTCCACCAGGTCAGGCCCGAGGACCGGCAGCCGTTCGCGGACGGCCTGGCGACCCTCGTCGGGGAGCGCGGCCGGGTCTTCCTGCTGGAACTGTCCGAGGCCGCCCGTCCCCTCCTGCACGGTCTGGCGGGGGACTCCGCCGGGCCGCCGCCCAAGCTGGCCCCCGTCTTCCGGCACGGCATCGCCCCCGGCGAGATCGCCGACGCGGCGCTGCCCCGCTATCTGCGGGCGGCCGGCCTCACCGTCCTCGCGCAGGGCCGGCTCCCGCTGGTCACCACCGAGCGCACGGCGGACGGCACCCCCCTCGAACTCCCCTCGCACTGGGTGGTGGCGGGCCGGACGGGGTGACGCCGGTGGTACGGGCCGGGAATTCGACACGGGCCCGGTGAGTTGTCCACAGGCTCTGACGGGCTCCCGGCGGAGCGCGTACGGTTTCGCTTCATGAAGATCCTCATCAGCGCCGACATGGAGGGCGCCACGGGTGTGACCTGGCCCGCCGACGTGCTGCCGGGCACACCGCAGTGGGAGCGGTGCCGTTCGCTGTTCACCTCGGACGTCCAAGCGGCCGTGCTCGGCTTCTTCGAGGGCGGCGCCGACGACGTGCTGATCAACGAGGCGCACTGGACGATGCGGAATCTGCTGCTCGAGCGGCTCGACGAGCGGGCGGAGATGCTGACGGGGCGGCACAAGTCCCTGTCCATGGTGGAGGGCGTGCAGCACGGCGACGTGGACGGCATCGCCTTCGTCGGCTACCACGCGGGCGCGGGCATGGAAGGCGTCCTCGCCCACACGTACCTGGCGAACTCGATCACGGGCGTCTGGCTCAACGGGGTCCGCGCCAGCGAGGGCCTGCTCAACGCCCACGTGGTCGCCGAGTACGGAGTGCCGGTGGTCCTCGTCACCGGCGACGACATCGCCTGCGAGGACGCCCTGGGCTATGCCCCGGGGGCCCTGAAGGTCGCCGTCAAGGACCACGTGTCGCGGTACGCGGCCGTCTGCCGCACCCCGGCGCGCACGGCGGCCGACATCACGGCGGCGGCCCGCGAGGCGGCGGCGCTCGCCGTGCGGCACGAACCGGTGGCGGGCGGGCCGTTCACCGTGGCCCTGGAGTTCGACGCCGAGCACCTGGCGATGGCCGCCACCGTCGTGCCGGGTGTGACCCGCACCGGCGAGCGCAAGGTGGCGTACACGAGCGAGACGATGTACGACGGCATCCGCGCCTTCAAGGCGGTCACCACGATCGTCTCGGCCGCGGTGGAGGAACAGTATGGCTGAGCAGACAGCGACGGGAACCCCGGCCGGGACGGCCGCCGGGCAGGTGGACCAGCAGGCGCTCGACGAGGTCGTCCGCTTCACCTCCGACCTCATCCGCATCGACACCAGCAACCACGGCGGCGGCGACTGCCAGGAGCGCCCGGCCGCAGAGTACGCGGCGGCGCTGCTCGCCGAGGCCGGCCTCGAACCGGCCCTCCTGGAGCGCACCAAGGGCCGTACGAACGTGGTGGCGCGCATCGAGGGCACCGACCCCGGAGCCGACGCGCTGCTGCTGCACGGTCATCTGGACGTCGTGCCCGCGCAGGCCGCCGACTGGAGCACGGACCCGTTCTCCGGCGAGATCCGGGACGGCGTCGTCTGGGGCCGGGGCGCGGTCGACATGAAGAACATGGACGCGATGATCCTCGCGGTCGCCCGGCAGTGGGCCAGGCAGGGCGTCCGGCCCCGGCGCGACGTGGTGATCGCGTTCACCGCCGACGAGGAGGCCAGCGCCGAGGACGGCTCGGGCTTCCTCGCCGACGACCATCCGGAGCTCTTCGAGGGCTGCACCGAGGGCGTCGGCGAGTCGGGGGCCTTCACCTTCCACGACGGCGCGGGCCGGCAGCTCTACCCGATCGCGGCGGGCGAGCGCGGCACCGGCTGGCTCAAGCTCACCGCGCGCGGCCGGGCGGGCCACGGTTCGAAGGTCAACCACAGCAACGCGGTCACGCGGCTGTCCGCCGCCATCGCCCGGATCGGCGCGCACCAGTGGCCGGCGCGGCTGACCCCCACCACCGGCGCCGCCCTGACGGGCCTCGCCGGTGTCTACGGCATCGAGCCCGACCTGACGGACGTCGACGCGCTGCTGAGGAAGCTCGGCCCCGCCGCCGCGCTCGTCGAGGCCACGGTCCGCAACAGCGCCAACCCGACCGTGCTCACCGCCGGTTACAAGGTCAACGTCATCCCCGGGGAGGCCGTCGCGTACGTGGACGGGCGCTGGCTGGCCGGCACGGAGGACGAGTTCCGCGCGACCCTCGACCGGCTCACCGGACCGGACGTGGAGTGGGAGTACCACCACCGGGAGGTCGCCCTCCAGGCCCCGGTGGACTCGCCGACGTACGCCCGGATGCGCGCCGCCGTCGAGGAGTTCGCCCCCGAGGGGCACGTCGTGCCGTACTGCATGTCGGGCGGCACGGACGCGAAGCAGTTCTCGCGCCTGGGTATCACCGGATACGGGTTCGCGCCGCTGAAGCTGCCGGAGGGCTTCGACTACCAGGCACTCTTCCACGGCGTGGACGAGCGTGTGCCGGTCGAGGCGCTGCACTTCGGCGTCCGCGTCCTCGACCGCTTCCTGCGTACGGCCTGACGAGGTGGGGAACATGATGCGGCCCTTGCAGACTTCGGCGTACGGGGCGTGGCCGTCCCCGATCGACGCGGCGCTCGCCGCCGCGCACGACGGGACGCCCGAGTACGTGGGCTTCGTCGGCGACGAGCCCTGGTGGACGGAGCCCCGGCCCGGCGAGGGCGGCCGGCGCACCCTCGTCCGCCGCCGGGCGGACGGCACGGAGGAGTCCGTCCTGCCCGCCCCCTGGAACGTGCGCAGTCGCGTCATCGAGTACGGCGGGCAGCCGTGGACCGGACAGCAGGGTCCGAAGGGCCCGCTCGTGGTCTTCGTGAACTACGCCGACCAGCGGCTCTACGGCTACGAGCCCGACGTACCCGGTGCCGAACCCCGGCCGCTCACGCCCGTCTCGCCGGTCGGCGGCGGGCTGCGCTGGGTCGACCCGCAGCTCCGGCCCGGGCGGGGCGAGGTCTGGTGCGTCCTTGAGGAGTTCACCGGCGACGGGCCCTCGGACCTCAGGCGGGTGGCGGCGGCGGTGCCGCTGGACGGCTCGGCCGCCGGGGACCGCGACGCGGTGCGCGAACTGACCGACGACAGCCGCCGGTTCGTCACCGGGCCCCGGCTCTCGCCCGACGGGCGGCGCGCCGCCTGGCTCGCCTGGGACCACCCGCGCATGCCCTGGGACGGCACGGAGCTGATCGTCGCCGACGTGGCGGCCGACGGGACGCTGTCCGGGACGCGCACCGTCGCGGGCGGCCCCGAGGAGTCCGTGGCCCAGGCCGACTGGGCGGACGACGGCACCCTGCTGTACTCCAGCGACCGCACCGGCTGGTGGAACCTCTACCGGCTGGGCCACGACGGCACCGGGACCCCGCTGTGCGCCCGCGACGAGGAGTTCGGCGGACCGCTGTGGAAGATCGGGCAGCGCTGGTTCGCGCCGCTGGACGGGGGGCTGATCGCCGTCGTGCACGGCCGGGGCGCCACCGCGCTCGGCATCCTCGACCCGGAGACCTGCGAGGTGGTCGACGCGGCGGGCCCCTGGACCGAGTTCACCGCGACGCTCGCCGTGCACGGCACCCGGGCCGTCGCCGTCGGGGCCAGCCCGCGCAGCGCCCACGAGGTGGTGGAGCTGGACGCCCGCACCGGCCGGGCCCGGGTGATCGGCGCCGCGCACACCGACCCGGTCGACCCCGCCTTCTACCCGGAGCCGCAGATCCGCACCTTCACCGGCCCCGGCGGCCGCGAGATCCACGCCCACGTCTATCCGCCGCACAACCCCGGCCACGCCGCCCCGGGCGACGAGCTCCCGCCGTACGTGGTGTGGGCGCACGGCGGCCCGACCGGCCGCGCGCCGCTGGTCCTCGACCTGGAGATCGCCTACTTCACCTCGCGCGGCATCGGCATCGCCGAGGTCAACTACGGCGGCTCCACCGGCTACGGACGGGAGTACCGCAACCGGCTGCGCGAGCAGTGGGGCGTGGTCGACGTCGAGGACTGCGCCGCCGTCGCGCAGGCGCTGGCGGACGAGGGCACCGCCGACCGCGCCCGGCTCGCGGTCCGCGGCGGCAGCGCGGGCGGCTGGACCACGGCCGCCTCGCTGACCACCACCGACGTGTACGCGTGCGGCACGATCCTCTACCCCATCCTCGACCTCGCCGAGTGGGGCTCGGGGGAGACGCACGACTTCGAGTCCCGCTACCTGGAGAGCCTGATCGGACCGCTCGCCGAGGTGCCAGGGCGGTACGCGGAGCGCTCGCCCGCCGGGCACGCGGACCGCGTCAGCGCGCCCTTCCTGCTCCTCCAGGGCCTCGACGACCCCATCTGCCCACCCGCCCAGTGCGAGCGGTTCCTGACGGAGCTGGCGCGCACGGGGCAGGGCGTCCCGCACGCCTACCTCACCTTCGCGGGCGAGGGCCACGGCTTCCGGCGGGCCGACACGATGATCCGCGCCCTGGAGTCCGAACTGTCCCTGTACGCCCAGGTCCTCGGCCTCCGGCCACCGGACGTCCCCAGGCTGGAGCTGCGCAAGTGAAGCCGCTGACCCGTCCCGCCCGCCTCACGCCCGGCGCCCGGGTGGCCGTGGTGGCGCCCAGCGGGCCCGTCCCGGAGGAGCGCCTGCAAGCCGGCCTCGACCTGCTGCGCGGCTGGGACCTCGACCCGGTCGTGGCCCCCCATGTCCTGGACCGGCACGCGGACTTCGGCTACCTCGCGGGGACGGACGCCGACCGGGCCGCCGATCTCCAGGCCGCCTGGTGTGATCCGGACGTCGCCGCGGTGTTCTGCGCCCGCGGCGGGTACGGGGCGCAGCGCATGGCCGACCTGCTCGACTGGGACGCCATGACGGCGGCGGGACCCAAGGTGTTCCTCGGCTTCAGCGACATCACGGCCCTGCACGAGGCGTTCGCCGTCCGGGCCGGGCTCGTCACCCTGCACGGGCCGATGGTGGCCGCTGTCGGCTTCCTGAAGAACGCGCGGGCCCAGGAGCACCTGCGGGCCACCCTGTTCGAGCCGGAGACGGTGCGCATGATCACCGCGAACCCCGGGGCGGCGGCGCTCGTGCCGGGCCGGGCGAGCGGTGTGCTGCTCGGCGGCTGTCTGAGCCTGCTCGCCGCCGACCTGGGCACGCCGTACGCCAGGCCGGGCGCCCGGGACGGGCTGCTCTGCCTGGAGGACGTCGGCGAGGAGACGTACCGGCTCGACCGGTATCTGACGCAGCTGCTGCGGGCCGGCTGGCTGGACGGTGTCGCGGGGATCCTGCTGGGCTCCTGGGCCGACTGCTCGCCGTACCCGGAGGTGCGGGCGCTGCTTGCGGACCGGCTCGGCGGGCTCGGGGTGCCGGTGGTGGAGGAGTTCGGCTTCGGCCACGGGGAGGACGCGCTGACGATCCCGTTCGGGGCACGGGCTGAACTCGACGCCCTCGCGGGCACGCTGACCCTGGAGAAACCGGCCTTGGCCTGACCCGACCCGTCCCGACTCGGCCCGCCCCGCCCCCGTCCCGACCCGACTCGGCCCGCCCCGCCCCCGTCCCGACTCGGCCCGCCCCGCCCCCGTCCCGACCCGACTCGGCCCGCCCCCGTCCCGCCCCGACTCGTCCCGCCCCGACTCGGCCCGCCCCGACTCGGCCCGCCCCGACTCGGCCCGCCCCCGTCCCGGCCTGACCGGCGCCGACTTGACCGTCGCCGTCCCGACCCGACTCGGCCCGCCCCGCCCCCGTCCCGCCCCGACTCGGCCCGCCCCCGTCCCGGCCTGACCGGCGCCGACTTGACCGTCGCCGGCCCCGGCCGCGCCAAGGCTCCCACCGGCCCCGGTCCCGGCCCCCTCTTCACTGAATCTCCGTCAAGAAACCCCCGCATCGGTGATTGACCCCGTGTGACACGTGACACAGCATGACTACCGGTCGGTAGGCAGGTTGTCCTCGGTGCCGGTAACCGGGTCGTCCTCAGTGCGGAGGTCTTCGTGTCCCGTCGCTCCCGCGTACGCCGCGTGCGTACGTCGCTCGCCCTGGCCCTCGGTGCCGTGCTCACGGCGCCGTTCGCGTTCGCCACGCCCGCCGCCGCGGCGGACCCGTACACGGTCACGCCGCTGACGTTCACGGTGCGGGCGGGCGGCCGCAGTTGCGCGGTCGACGCGGACCTCTACCGCCCGGACGGCGTGGACCGGGCGCACCCCGCACCGGCCGTGCTGGCGACCAACGGCTTCGGCGGCAGCAAGTCGGACGGCTCGACGGACGCCATCGGCAAGGCGTTCGCGGCCCGCGGCTACGTCGGGCTCGTCTACTCCGGGCTCGGCTTCGGCAGATCGGGCTGCCCGATCTCCCTCGACGACCCGCGCATCGACGGCGCCGCCGCCTCCCGGCTGGTGGACTTCCTGGCGGGCGAGCGCGCGGCCGACGACGGAACCCGGGCCGGATTCGTCACGCAGGACGGCGAGGGAGACCCACGGGTCGGCATGATCGGCGGCTCGTACGGCGGCGCGATCCAGCTCGCCACGGCCGCCGTGGACCACCGGGTCGACGCCCTCGTCCCGATGATCACCTGGCACGACCTGGCGTACGCGCTCGACCCGAACGACGACACAGCCGCCGCCCGCACGGTGCCCGGCGCCTTCAAATGGCAGTGGACCAACGGCTTCTACCTGCTCGGCGAGGGGCAGACCCTGCTGGCCCCGAGCCTCGACCCGTCCCGCATCAACTCGCTGACCTGCCTGCACTTCGTCACCGACGCCTGCGAGACGGTGCGCACCCTGAACTCCGGCAGCTATCCGGCCGCGCGGACGAAGGCGCTGCTCGACTACGCGCGCGGCGTCTCCCCCGTGTCGTACCTGAGCGAGGTGCGTACGCCCACGCTGCTGGTGCAGGGGCAGGCCGACAGCCTCTTCAACCTCAACGAGGCGACGGCCACGTACCGCACGCTGACGGCGCGGGGCGTTCCCGCCAAGCTGATCTGGCAGTCCTGGGGGCACAGCGGCGGAATGACCGACCCGGCGGCCGGTGAACTGGACCTGAGCCAAGGCAATCTGGAGACGAGCTACGTCGGGCGGCGGATCCTCGCGTGGTTCGACCGGTATCTGCACCGGCGGACGGGCACCGACACCGGCCCGGCCGTCGCGTACTACCGCGACTGGGTCGCCGACCCGGACGACACCTACGCGACCGCCCCGGAGGTGCCCGCGCTCAGCCGGACCCTGTACCTCTCCGGCGACGGCAGGCTCGTCGGCGACCGCGCCGACGTCACGGCCGGCAGCCGCACCTACCGCAACGGCCCGCTGCCGAGCAGCCACTCCGAAAGCTCCCTCGCCGGACTGATCGGCCTGCCCGACCCGGCGCCGTACGACACGGCGGGCACGTATCTCGGCTGGACCAGCGAGCCGCTGAGCGGCCCGGTCGAGGTCGCGGGCGCGCCCGAGGCGACGCTGCGGGTCTCCTCGCCGCGCGCCGAGCGCGTGCAGGACTCGGGGAACGCCGCCGACAAACTGGTGCTGTTCGCCAAGCTCTACGACGTCGCGCCCGACGGCACGAAGACGCTGGTGCACCGGCTGGTGGCGCCGGTGCGGGTGGCGGACGTGACGAAGAGCTTCACCGTCACCCTGCCGGGCATCGTGCACCGGTACGAGAAGGGCCACCGGCTGCGGTTCGTGGTGGCCGCCAGTGACGGCGCCTACTTCGGCAACCGGGGGGTGAAGCCGGTGACCGTCAGCAGCACCCCGCAGGACACCGGGGTCCTCAGGCTGCCGGTCGTCGGCGGCTGAGAGCCGGTGGACGACCCGGGAGCGGGAAAGCCCGGTCGCGTACTGTGGCGGGATGCCTGAGAACCCCCGACACCTCGCCGAGGGCCCCCGGGTGGCCATCCGGCCGTACACCCTGGACGACGGTGCCGAGTTCACCCGGCGGGCGCGGGAGAGCAAGGAACTGCACCACCCGTGGCTGTTCCCGCCGACCGGCCTCGACGCGTTCACCGCCTACGCGCGGCGGCTCATCGAGGACCCCACGAAGGCCGGGTTCCTGGTCTGTGAGCGGGACGGCGGAGCCATCGCCGGGTTCATCAACATCAACAACATCGTCCAGGGCGCCTTCCTGAGCGGCGCGCTGGGCTACGGGGCCTTCGCGCACGCCGCCGGGCGCGGCCTGATGGGCGAGGGCCTCGCGCTCGTCGTCGGCCACGCCTTCGACCGGATGCGGCTGCACCGCCTGGAGATCAACGTGCAGCCGGACAACGCCGCCTCCATCGCGCTCGCCCGGCGCTGCGGCTTCCGCCTTGAGGGCTTCTCACCGGACTTCCTGCACATCAACGGCGCCTGGCGGGACCACGAGCGGTGGGCGATCACCGCGGAGATGGACCGCCCGTGACGGTGCGGAGCACCGGCGGCGGCCCGTTCCCCTTTGCGCAATACTGACCGGATCCTGACGGACGGACACCCTGGTCAGGTGCACGACGACGCTGTTCCATGGTCGTCGTGACGACGATCCGACGCGAGGTACTGACGCTGCCGGCCGCGGAGCTGGGCCCGGGCAATCCGCTGCCGCCGCTGCGCCCGCTGGACGAGACGCACCGCATCGACGAGCGCGACCGGCGCGAGCTGCCGCCCGACATGGCCCGGCAGATCGGCCACGCACCGCTGCGCAGCGTCCTGCCCGAGCGCATCAGGGACGGCTACGGCAGAACCCGCGCGCCGCGCGAGATGCCCGCGCTCGTGATCGAGAACGACCGGCTGCGCGCCACCGTGCTGCCGGGCTGCGGCGGCCGGGTCGTCTCCCTCTTCCACAAGCCCTCCGCGCGCGAACTCCTCTACCGCAACCCGGTGCTGCAACCGGCCTGCTTCGCGCTGAACGGCGCCTGGTTCTCCGGCGGCATCGAGTGGAACATCGGCGCCACCGGCCACACGGCGCTCTCCTGCGCCCCGGTGCACGCCGCCCGCGTCACGGCGCCCGACGGTGGCGACATGCTGCGCCTGTGGGAGTGGGAGCGGCTGCGCGACCTGCCCTTCCAGGTCGACCTGTGGCTGCCCGAGGGCTCCGACTTCCTGTACGCGGGCGTCCGGATCCGCAACCCGCACGAACGGACCGCGCCCCTGTACTGGTGGTCCAACATCGCTGTGCCCGAGGACCGCCGTGTCCTCGCCCCGGCCGACGCGGCCTGGCAGTTCGGCTACGAGCGCAGGCTCCGCCGGGTGCCCGTGCCCGCCGACGGCGGCACCGACCAAACGTACCCCGGTAACAGCACGTATCCGGGCGACTGGTTCTACGAGATCCCCGACGGGCGGCGGCGCTGGATCGCCGCCCTGGACGACGCGGGCGACGGCCTCGTGCAGACCTCGACCGACACGCTGCGCGGCCGCAAGCTCTTCGTCTGGGGCACGGGCCCCGGCGGTCGCCGCTGGCAGGAGTGGCTGACCGAGCCCGGCACCGGCGGCTACTGCGAGATCCAGGCCGGGATCGCCCGCACCCAGCTCGAACACGTGCCGCTCGACGCGGAGAGCGAGGTGTCCTGGCTGGAGGCGTACGGACCGCTCGGCGCCGACCCCGGCACGGCGCTCGGCCCGGACTGGGCCGCGGCGCTGGCGGAGACGGAGGTCCGCCTGGAGACGGCCCTGCCGCGCGCCGACGTGGACGCCGCGTACGCGCGCTGGCTGCCCTGCGCCGACACCGAACCCGGCGAGATGCTGGCCACCGGCTCCGGCTGGGGCGCCCTCGAAGTACTGCGCGCGTCGTACAAACTGCCGGGCACCCCGTTCGACGAGAGCACGCTCGGCGACGTACAGGCGCCGTGGCGGGAGCTGCTGGAGACCGGGTCCTTCCCCGAGCCGCGCCGAGTGGGGCCGCCGGGGGAGAGCCTGGTGGCGCGGCCCTGGCGGGACATGCTGGAGACGGCGCCCGCCCGGCCGCTGACCGAGTACCACCTCGGGGTCGCGCAGTGGCACGCGGGCGACCGGGCCCAGGCCGTGCGGAGCTGGGAACGGGCGCTGGAACTCGCCCCGTCGCAGTGGCCGTTGCTGCGCTGCCTGGCCGTCGCCGACCAGCAGGAGGGGCACCACGAGCGGGCCGCCGACCGGTACGCGGAGGCGTTCGACGACCTGTGCCGGGAACGCCGCGACGACGGTACGGCCTGGACGGCGGCGACCGCGGCGCTCGGCCGCGAGGCCATCGATGCGCTGCTCACGGCGCGCCGCCCGGCGGCGGCGCGCGCGGTGTGGGAGCGGCTGCGGCCCCGGACCCGCGAGCGCGGCAGGTTCCGGCTGATCGAGGCGCGGCTGCTGCTCGCCGAGGGCGACCGGGAGGCCGCGCGGGCGGTCTTCGACGCCGGTTTCGAGGTGGCCGACCTGCGGGAGGGCGCCGAGGCCATCGGTGAACTGTGGGCACGGCTCACCGACGCACCGCTGCCCGCCCGCTACGACTTCCGCATGCGGCCACCGGCGGACTGACCACCGCCGTACGGGACCCGCGTCACTCCCCGCGGCGGTCCACGTACTCGTACACCATGCCGTCGGGGTGCATCGCGATGAGATTGCGGCCGGCCGGGGACGTGATCGGGCCGGCCAGCACATGGGCGCCCGACTCGGTGAGCACCCGGTTGGCCTCGTCGACATCCTTGACGGCGATGGTGGCGGCGACCTTCCGCAGCACTTCGAGCTCGGCCTCGGGGCCGCTCATCAGCAGGAAACAGCCGATCGCGGCGACGGAGACGCCGCCGCGCTCGAAGCGCAGGGCCTGTCCGCCCGCCAGTCTCTCGTAGAAGGGGACCGCAGTCTCCAGGTCGTCGACGCAGATGCGCAGCGTGGCTCCCAGAATTTCCATGGGGACGAGCCTAGTTGGGGCCGGCCGGGCAGGAGATCGTTTCGGGCGGATCCCCGGCCCGGCCGGCCCCGCGGGCCTGCGGCCGGCCCGCCGTGCCGCCGGTGGCGTCAGCCCATGGCCTTGCGGATGACGTCACGCGTGCGGTCGATGACGGCGGCCACCGGCCCCGTCGCCAGGTTCTTCGGCGCCGTGTCCGTCCCCGGGTGCGGGCGGGTGGGCGCGACGCTCTCGGCGGCCTTCACCGCGCGGGCCAGGTTCTTCAGCTTGCCGCGGTCGGCGACGTCCGCGAAGCGGGAGAACTCGTACCGCTCCTCGGCCTCCGCGTGGGCCAGCACGTCCCGGCGCAGCGCGGTGAACTGCTCCATGAACTCCGGGGAGCCGGGGTCCATGTCGTCGAGGCGGTACAGCACCTGCTTGGCGTGTTCCTCCTCCTCGACGCGCTCCTTGACGATCTGTTCGCCACCCTCGATGTTCCGGCGTGCGAAGGGGTGGACGACTTCCTCCTCGGCGGTCTCGTGCACCGCGAGAAGCCGGACGAGCTCATGGAAGGTGCGCTTGCGTTCGTCGCCCTCGGTTGCCGCAACCCGGTCGAGCAGTTCGCGAATCCTCGTGTGCTGCGCCTTCAGCAGCTCCACGACATCGGTGTGCTCGGGCATCCTCTCTGCCACTTCCTTCGTGGGTAGGGGGTGGTGCGGAACCGGGCGGGTACCCGCGCCACCCGGCGTTAGTCGCGGTGTTGTCCGCGGGTGCCCGGGTACCCGTGCGGCATGGAGCGCTTGGACCACTTAGACCATCTGGACAAGAACCTCGTCGACGAACTGGCGCAGGTGGCAAGGGAAACGGTGCGCGACGAGCTGCGGGAACAGACCCGCAAGCAGCGCCGTACCGCCGCCCTGTACGCCGGTTCGGGCGCGCTCGCCCTGTACGCGGGCGCGGCGCTGTCGCTCGCCGTCGGGCTGGCGCTCGCACGGGCGCTGCCCGACTGGGCCGCGGCGCTGATCACCGCCGCGCTGCTCGGCGTCGCCGCGTATCTGCTGCGGAACATGGCCCGCCCGTCCGCGCCGCGGACCCCGGCCGGCTCCGCGAGCGCCGTCGCCGGTGCCGCACCGGCCACGCCCCCGGCCGGCCCCGGCATCATGCACCCGCCGGTGCCGCCCGTACCGTCCGACCCGCCCACGGTGGGTGACGGCCCGTCAGGCACCCCTGGCGCCGCGGACACCCCGGGCACCGCCGACACCTCGGGCCCCGCGGGCGCGGACGCGGCGCAGCAGAGCGGACCGACCCCGGGCACCCCGCGGGACGCGCACCGGTGAGAAGCGGTGAACTCGGGGGCGGCGCACGGGCCTTGCCTCACACGGCTTGCCGCTGCCGCCCCGCCGCGGACGCCCGGTCCCGGGCGCCGGTGAGCACCAGCGCCAGGCAGGCCACGGCCGTGACGGCCACCAGGGCCAGCATGAGCGGGTAGGGCAGCCACCCCGACAGCGCCGCCAGAACCGTGGGGAGCAGGAAACCGGCGTACGCGAAGGTGTAGTAGACGCCGGTCAGTCCGGCCAGGTCGTCCGGGCCCGCCATGCGCTGTATCTCCAGCAGCCCGGACACCACCGCGATGCCGTACCCGGCGCCCAGGACGGCCGCGGCCGCCACGGCCAGCCAGGGCGACAGCAGCACCGCGTCGGCCGCGCACAGCGCCGCGCCGAGGACCATGACGGCCATCGCGGCCACCGGGGCCCGCCCCTTCGCGGCACCCGCCCCGGCGTGCAGCCGCTTGGCGAGCGGCTGCACGGCGGCGCCCGTGCCCAGGGTCAGCACGGTCAGACCGGTCGCGTAGGCGAGCCCCCAGTTCCCCACCCGCGAGCCGACGAGCTGGGGCATGACCGCGTACGCGAGCCCCGCCGCCCCGAACACCCAGGGCGCCATCGGCAGGACCACCAGCCGGAACCGCCTGCGGGCGGGCGCGGGCACCCGCAGGTCGTCCACCAGCGTCGCGAGGAGTTCCCGTACGGAAGCGGCCGGGCCGTCCGGTGCCGGGCGGCGGGTCTCGGGGACCTTCAGCAGCAGTACGGGCAGGGCGGCGGTCAGCAGTACGTGCACCACGTACGGCGTCACCATGGGCCACGGGCCCCACTGGGCGAGCAGGCCCGCGACGCCCGCGCCGAGCCCGAACCCGGCCGTCTGGCACAGCGCGGCCCGCCGTGCGGCGAGACCGCTGTCCGCCGCGCCGTCCTCGCCCGCCGACAGCTCCTTGACCCAAGCGCTGCCGACCGCCATGGCGATGCCGACCGCGATCCCGGTGAGCAGCCGGCCGCCGTAGAGCGGCCAGGGGCTGTGACCGCCGAAGCAGAGCACGACGCTCGCGGCGGCGGACGCGACGGTCCCGGCCACCAGGACGGGACGGCGCCCGCGGCGGTCCGAGACGGGACCGGCCAGCAGCAGACCCGGTACGAGTCCGACGACGTACGCGCCGAGGAACGCGTCGACGCTGAGCGCGGAGTAGCCGCCGAGCCGGCGGTACATCAGCAGCAGAGGCGTGAACTGGTTGCCGCCCCAGCCGCAGACGAACATCGCGGCGGCGACGGTACGCCAGGCGTGCGGCCGGGACAGGGCGGAGGCGGGCAGGGCGGACGGCAGAGGGGCCTGCCGGGTGTCGGACATGGTGGAGCCGGGCTTTCGTACGTGCGTCAGGGGGTGCGCGGGTGCCGGGGGAGGCGCCGACGGGTCAGCGCTTGTCCGCGACGGGCGGGTGCGGGGCGCCGTGAGTCGCGGTGAGGTGGTCGAGGAGGGCCGCCGCGAAGGCGGGGGCGTCGCCCGCCCCCAGGTGGCCGAGCAGCGTCTCGTGCTCGTCGGCCAGCAGGGCGAGCCGCTCGGGCCGCACCCGCAGCGCGGAGACGCTCATACGGCGCTGCCGGTCGCCGAGGGTGGCGTAGAAGCGGCCGGCGAGCCGGTTCCCGGACGCCTCGACGATGCCCCGGTGGAACGCCTCGTCCGCCGCCGCGAAGGCGTCGACGTCCGCGGCCTCCGCGAGCGCGCGCTGACGGACGATCAGCTCGCGCAGCTCCTCCTCGTGCCCGGCGGACAGACCGGTGCGGGCCAGGCGCTCCGCCGCGGACCGCTCGAGGGCGAGCCGCAGCTCCAGTACGTCCGCCGCCTCGCCGGGCGGTACGGGCACCACGACCGCGCCGCGCTTGGGGTGCAGCGCGAGCAGGTCCTCGGACGCCAGCCGCAGGAACGCCTCGCGGACCGGCGTCCTGCTCACCCGGACCCGCTCGGCGATCTCGCCCTCGCTGATCAGGCTGCCCGCGGGCAGCTCGCCGGTGAGGATCAGTTCCTTGGTCATCGCGTACACCGTGTGCGCCGCGGAGGCGGCTCTGGGCGGCGCGGGACGGGAGGTGGGGGGCATGGGCACACCCTAGCACCGCATAGATACAAGCTTGTATCCATGCGGTGCCGGTGGAGGAAGCCGGGCTACTGGAGCTGCGGCAGCACCTTCGTGCGGTAGAAGTCGAAGAAGCCGCGCTGGTCCGGGCCGATCTGGCTGACGTAGACCCGGTCGAAGCCCGCGTCGGCGTAGGCGGAGAGCGCGGCGACGTGCTCGTCCACGTCGTCGCCGCAGACCCGCATCTCGCGGACCGTGTCCTCCGTTACCAGGGGTTCGAGCTGCTCGAAGTGGCGCGGCGTGGGCAGGATCTGGCCCATCTCGCCGGGCAGCAGCTCACTCGACCACAGCTTGCGGACGGTGGCGACCGCCTCGTCCCGGTCCGGCCCGTAGCAGACCTTCGTACCGCCGCTCACCAGCTTCGCGCCGCCGCCGCCCTTGCGGAACTGCTCCACCATCGGCTCGTCGGGTGTCATCGTGATGTAGCCGTCGCCGATCCGGGACGCCAGCGCCGTCGCCTGCGGGCCGAAGCCGGAGACGTCGATCGGGACCGGCTCGTCGGGGACCGTGTAGAGGCGGGCGTTCTCCACCGTGTAGTGCGTGCCGTGGTGGTTGACCTCCTCGCCGGTGAAGAGATGGCGCATCACCTGGACCGCCTCCTCCAGCATCTCCAGGCGGACGTGCGCGGGCGGCCAGTGGTCGCCGAGCACGTGCTCGTTGAGCGCCTCGCCGGAGCCCACGCCGAGCCGGAAGCGGCCGTCCGTCATGACGGCGCTGGTCGCGGCGGCCTGCGCGACCACCGCCGGATGCATCCGCACGGTGGGACAGGTGACCGCCGTCTGGACCGGCAGCGACACCGCCTCGGTGAGCGCCCCGATCACGGACCACACGAAGGGCGCCTGGCCCTGCGCGCCGTTCCAGGGGTGGTAGTGGTCGGAGATCCACAGGTGCTGGAACCCCGCCTGCTCGGCCATGCGGGCCTGTTCCACGAGGTCCGCGGGACCGGACTGCTCGGTCGACAGGAAGTAGCCGTACTCGGCCATGGGGCACCTCCGCGGCGGTGGTTCGGGGGATGTGCAGAGCCGCGGCCCGGGTAACCCCGTGGCCCGCCGCGAAACGCCCGCCGGGGCCCGGAAACGCCCGCTTGCGCGAGCCCCGTCACGTTTGGCCGTCCTGGTCAGGGAAACGCGGTAAGCCCGACGCGCGACCATGCCGGGCGAGCGCGGCGAACGACCCCGACCGACGACCGGCAGGACCAGCGAACGACCCCGACCGACGGAGGCGAACCGTGGCTCGACCCCGCATCGTGATCGTCGGTGCCGGTTTCGCGGGATACCGAACGGCCCGCACCCTGTCCCGGATGAGCCGCGGCAAGGCGGACATCACCGTGGTGAATCCGACGGACTACTTCCTCTACCTGCCGCTGCTGCCCCAGGTCGCGGCCGGCGTCCTGGAACCGCGCCGCGTCACCGTCTCCCTCACCGGGACCCTGCCCGGCGTACGGCTGGTGCTCGGCGAGGCCGACGACATCGACCTCGACGGGCGCACCGTCCACTACACCGGCCCCGAGGGCGAGGGCGGCACGCTGGCGTACGACCGCCTCGTGATCGCCGTGGGCAGCGTGAACAAGCTGCTGCCGATCCCCGGTGTCGCCGAGAACGCGCACGGTTTCCGGGGCATGCCCGAGGCGCTGTACCTGCGCGACCACCTCGTCCGCCAGCTCGAGCTGGCCGCCGCCGCGGGCGACGCGGAGTCCTGCGCCGCCCGCTGCACCTTCGTGGTGGTCGGTGCCGGCTACACCGGTACCGAGGTCGCCGCGCACGGGAAGATCATGACCGACGAGATCGTCCGCGGGCAGCCGCTCATGGCGGGCGTACGGCCGCGCTGGCTGCTGCTGGACGTCGCCGACCGGGTCCTGCCGGGCCTGGACGAACGGCTCGCCCGCACCGCGGACCGCGTGCTGCGGCAGCGCGGCGTGGAGGTCCGGATGAAGACGTCCGTGCAGGAGGCGACCGCGACCGGCGTACGGCTCAGCGACGGGGAGGACATCGACACCAGGACCCTGGTCTGGTGCGTCGGCGTGCGTCCCGACCCGCTCGTGGAGAGCCTCGGCCGCCCGCAGGAGAAGGGGCGGCTCCTCGTCGACGAGTACCTCCAGGTGCCCGGGTGCCCGGAGGTGTTCGCCTGCGGCGACGCGGCGGCGGTGCCCGACCTGGAGAACCCGGGGCAGTACACGCCGATGACGGCCCAGCACGCCTGGCGGCACGGGAAGACCGCGGCCCGCAACGTCGCGGCCTCCCTCGGTGTCGGCGAGCGGCGCGCCTACCACCACCGGGACCTCGGCTTCACCGTGGACCTCGGCGGCGTCAAGGGCGCCGCGAACCCGCTGCACATCCCGCTCGCGGGACCGCTCGCCGGAGCGGTCACCCGCGGCTACCATCTCGCCGCCATGCCGGCCAACCGCGTCCGGGTAGCCGCCGACTGGCTCCTGGACGCCGTACTCCCGCGCCAGGCCGTCCAGTTGGGCCTGGTCCGCTCGTGGTCGGTGCCGCTGGACACCGCGTCGCCCGAACTGCCGCACATGACCCCACCCGACAACGGCGCGGGCCGGAGCACCGCCGGCGCCACCCAAGCCGAGGACACGTCCGGAAACACCGGCGATTCGGCGGAAGGAGACTCATGAACAACAGCGAACTGGCCGAGTTGGGGCAGCAGTTGCGGGTGGACAGCGTGCGCGCCGCCGCGGCGGCGGGCTCCGGCCACCCCACGTCCTCGATGAGCGCCGCCGACCTGATGGCCGTCCTGCTGGCGCGCCACTTCCGCTACGACTTCGACAAGCCCGACCATCCCGGCAACGACCGCTTCGTGCTCTCCAAGGGGCACGCCTCGCCGCTGCTGTACTCCGCGTTCAAGGCGGCCGGCGCCATCGACGACGAGGAACTGCTCACCTTCCGGGGGCTCGGCAGCAGGCTCGAAGGACACCCGACGCCGCGCCGGCTGCCCTGGGTGGAGACCGCCACCGGATCGCTCGGCCAGGGCCTGCCCGTCGGCGTCGGCATCGCGCTGGCCGGCAAGCGCCTGGACCGCACCGGCTACCGGGTCTGGGTCGTCTGCGGGGACAGCGAACTCGCCGAGGGCTCGATCTGGGAGGCCGCCGAACACGCCGCCTTCGAGCACCTCGACAACCTGATCGCGATCGTCGACGTCAACCGGCTCGGCCAGCGCGGCCCCACCCGGCACGGCCACGACCTCGACGCCTACGCCCGCCGCTTCAAGGCGTTCGGCTGGCACACCGTCGAGATCGAGGGCCACGACATCGACGCCATCGACCGGGCGTACGCGGAGGCCGAGTCCACCACCGGACAGCCGTCCGTGATCCTCGCCCGCACCCTCAAGGGCAAGGGCGTCAAGGCCGTCGAGGACCGCGAGGGCATGCACGGCAAGCCCGTGCCCGACGCGGACGAGGCCATCGAGGAGCTCGGCGGCCGGCGCGACCTGCGCATCCAGGTGCAGCAGCCGCCGGCCGCGCGGTCGCTGCACGCCGTCCGCGCCGGACACCTGGAGCTGCCGCGCTTCGACCCCGGCGACGAGGTCGCCACCCGGGACGCCTACGGGCAGGCGCTGACCGCGCTCGGCGGCGCCCGCGGCGACGTGGTCGTCCTGGACGGCGAGGTCGGCGACTCCACCAAGTCCGAGGCGTTCCACAAGGAACACCCCGACCGCTACTTCGAGTGCTACATCGCCGAGCAGCAGATGGTCGCCGCCGCGGTCGGCCTGGCCGCGCGCGGCCACGTGCCCTACGCCGCGACGTTCGCCGCGTTCTTCACCCGCGCCTACGATTTCGTACGCATGGCGTCCATCAGCGGCTCCGGCATCAACCTCGTCGGCTCGCACGCGGGCTGCGCCATCGGCCAGGACGGGCCCTCCCAGATGGGTCTGGAAGACCTGGCGATGTTCCGCGCCCTGTACGAGTCGACCGTGCTCTACCCGTGCGACGCCAACCAGACGGCGAAGCTCATCGGCGAGATGGCGGACCTGGAGGGCATCCGCTATCTGCGCACCTCCCGCGGCAAGAGCCCGGTGATCTACGGGCCCGACGAGGAGTTCCCGGTCGGCGGCAGCAAGGTGCTGCGCTCCTCCGGCGACGACCGGCTGACCGTCGTCGCGGCGGGCGTCACCCTGCACGAGGCGCTGGCCGCGGCCGACGCGCTCGACGCCGAGGGCATCAAGGTCCGGGTGATCGACCTGTACTCGGTCAAGCCGGTCGACCGGGACACCCTGCGCGAGGCCGCCGAGCAGACCGGCTGCCTGCTCACCGTGGAGGACCACCGCGAGGAGGGCGGCATCGGGGACGCGGTCCTCGACGCCTTCGTCGACGGCCGGCCCGCCCCGCGCCTGGTCCGGCTCGCCGTGCGCACCATGCCGGGCTCGGCGACGCCCGAGGAACAGCTCCACGAGGCCGGTATCGACGCCGGGTCGATCGCGGCCGCCGCCCGGCTCCTGGTGGAGGAGAACGTGGTGCGCTGAAGCCGGCCCGCCGCCCGGCCCGCGCCCGGCACCGCCCGCCCGTCACCGTCCGCAGGAGGAACCACGATGAGCAGCGCACGGACGGTGCGGGCGGGCCGCCGCACCGTGGAGATCCACCGCCCCGACAAGGTGCTGTTCCCCGCGGAGGGGACGGGCGGGGGCGGCGCCGAGTACACCAAGGCGGACCTCGTCGAGTACTACCGGTCCGTCGCCCCCTTCATGCTGCCGCACCTGCGCGGCCGGCCGCTGATGCTGGAACGCCACCCCGACGGCGTGGGCGGACCGATGTTCATGCAGAAGAACACCCCGGACCACTACCCGGAGTGGATCGAGCGGGTGGAGCTGCCCAAGGAGGGCGGCACCGTCACGCACACCGTGTGCGAGGACGCGGCCACCCTGGTCTACCTCGCCGACCAGGCGTGCCTGACCGTGCACCGCTGGCTGTCCCGGGCGGACAGCCCCGACCGGCCCGACCGCCTGGTCTTCGACCTGGACCCCGCCGTGGACGACTTCGCCGCGGTGCGCGAGGCCGCCGCGCTGCTGGGCGAGCTCCTCGACGAACTGAGGCTGCCCTCCGCGCTCATGACCACCGGCTCGCGCGGTCTGCACGTCGTCGTGCCGCTGAACGGGCGGGCGGACTTCGACGAGGTGCGGGAGTTCGCCAAGTCCGTCGCGGACACCCTCGCCGGCTCGCACCCCGACACGCTGACCACCGCCGCCCGCAAGAAGGAGCGCGGCGACCGGCTCTACCTGGACGTGCAGCGCAACGGCTACGCGCAGACCGCCGTGGCGCCCTTCACCGTCCGCGCGAAGGCGGGCGCCCCCGTCGCCATGCCCATCTCCTGGGACCAGCTGGGCGACAAGGGGCTCGACGCCCGTCGCTGGACCGTCGCCGACGCCCTGGAGCAGGCGCGCACCCGCCCCTGGGAGGGGCTCATGTCGCGGGGCCGCGCCCTCGGTCCGGCCCGGCGCAGGCTCGACGCACTGCGCGGCTGACGCGGCACCGACTCAGCAGGGCCGGTGCCACGCGGCTGACGTGGCACTACCGCAATCGAACGGCCGGGGCGGAACACCGCCCCGGCCTCGCACTTTCCTGGGGCAGTTGCACGAAAAGGTTTGGCCAACGCCCTTCGGGCCACACGGTGTTAGAGGTGGCCATGTCGAACACATCAAACACATCCAAGTCACAACGTTCACAGGACTCCCCCGAGCCGAAGGGGAGCAACGACAACAAAGACACCGCGGCGCAAGACCTGCCGAAGCCCATGGAGATCCTGCGGCACGCCCGTGCCCAGCTCGCCGAACTCACCGGGCTCACACCGGAGTCCGTCTCGTCCTTCGAACAGACCGAGGACGGCTGGATCCTGGAGGTCGAGGTCCTGGAAGTGGTCCGGGTGCCCGACACCATGAGCCTGCTCGCGACCTACCAGGTGGAGCTCGACCATCAGGGCGATCTCACCGGTTACCGCCGCATACGTCGCTACGAACGCGGGCGGGCCGATTCCCGCAGGTCCGGCGGCCGTTGAGCCGCCGCTCGGCCTCGGCCGCTGCCCGCGCAGCATCGACAGACTTAGGAGGACCGGACGCCATGACCGTTGTCCCGGCACAGCAATCAGGAGGATCGGGCGGCACCAGCGGCCTGTACGACGTACTCGAACTAGTTCTTGACCGGGGGCTCGTCATCGACGCCTTCGTACGTGTCTCACTCGTCGGCATCGAGATCCTGAAGATCGACGTACGTGTCGTCGTCGCCAGTGTCGACACGTATCTGCGCTTCGCCGAGGCGTGCAACCGGCTCGACCTGGAGGCCGGCCCGCACAAGAACCCCGGACTGCCCGACCTCATGGGCGAACTCACCGAATCCGGCGCCCGCGGCAAGACCAAGGGCGCGCTCGGCGGCGCGGCGGAGACCATCTCCGGCGCGTTCAAGCAGGCCCGCGAGGAGGGCGAGTCGCGCAGCCGGGCCCGTAAGACGACGGCCTCGCGCCGGAAGGAGGAGCAGGAGTGAGCACGTACATCTACGGGATCGCCGCGAGTTCGCACCCGGCGCTCCCCGACGGCATCGACGGCGTGGGCAAGCCTCCCCGGACCGTGCGCGTCATCGAGGAGGGCGACCTCACCGCCATCGTCAGCGACGCCCCCGAGGGGCTGCGCCCCAAGCGCAACGACCTGCTCGCCCACCAGAACGTGCTGAGCGAGGCGGGCGCCGGCGGGCCCGTGCTGCCCATGCGGTTCGGCAGCGTCGCCCCCGACGACGCGGCCGTCAAGAGCGTGCTCGCCGAGCGCGCCGACCACTACGCCGAGCGGCTTCAAGCGCTGGCCGGCAAGGTCGAGTACAACGTCAAGGCCAGCCACGACGAAGAGGCCGTGCTGCACCGCGTGATGTACGGCAACCCGGAGATCCGGGCCTTCGCGGAGGCCAACCGGCAGGCGGGCGGCGGCAGTTACGAGGACCGGCTGCGGCTCGGCGAACTCGTCGCGGCCGAGGTGCAGGGCCTGGAGAGCGCCGACGGCGCGGCCGTGCAGCAGGCCCTGGAGCCGCTCTCGGACGCCGTCAGCGTGGGCCCCGAGTCCACCGGCTGGCTGGCCAACGTCTCGTTCCTGGTGGAGCGCGACGCGCCGCAGCGGTTCCTCGAGGCCGTCGACGCACTGCGCAAGGACTTCCCGCACCTCGAACTGCGGGTCAACGGACCGCTGCCGCCGTACAGCTTCGTCGAGCCCGGCCCGGCCGAGCCCGCGCCCACCGCCGCGGGCGCCGAGACCGGCGCGGAGTGATCGGGACATGGGCCTGATCGGCGAGGTGCTGCTGCTCCCCTTCGCTCCCGTGCGCGGCAGCCTGTGGGCGGTGCGGCAGGTGCTGACCGAGGCCGAGCGGCAGTACTACGACCCGGCGGTGATCCGGGCCGAACTCGCCCGCCTGGAGCAGGCGCTCGACGCGGGCGAGATCGATGAGGACGAGTTCGACAGCCGGGAGGACGAACTCCTCGACCGGCTGGAGACCAGCTCGCGCATGAGCGCGGGCGGAGGCGGGACGACAGGATGAATCGACTAGGACTGGGCCTCGCGGTAGGGGCCGGTTACTTCCTCGGACGGACCAAGAAGATGAAGCTGGCCTTCGCGGTCGGCAGCATGGTGGCCGGCAAGCGGATGCACCTGAGCCCGCGCGGCATCGCGGACGTGGTCTCCCAGCAGCTGATGGCGAACCCGCAGTTCAAGGAGATCGCCGACCAGTTGCGCGGCGAGCTGCGCGGAGTCGGCAAGGCCGCCTCCGGAGCGCTGGTCGAGCGGCAGATGGAGTCGCTCGCCGACCGGCTGCACGGCCGGACCGCGGACGTCCGCGACCAGCTCTCGGGCGTGACCCCGGACATCCCGGGGCGGCGGGACGACGAGGCCGACGACGAGGCCGACGACGACGAGCCGGACGCCTACGAGGACGAGGACGAGGACGACCGCGACGAGCGGGACGGCCGCGACGACGACCGCGACGACGATGCCCCCGAGGGGGAGGCGGAGGAGCGGCCCCGGCCGCGGAAGAAGGCGCCCGCGAAGAAGGCCCCGGCCAAGAAGGCCGCGAAGACGGCGGAATCGGCGGAGTCGGCGGATTCGGCGCCGCAGGGTGCCGCCAAGAAGGCCGCGAAGAAGGCCCCGGCCCGCAAGACGGCGTCGGGCACGGCCCGCAAGGCCCCGGCGAAGAAGACCGCCGCGAAGAAGACCGCGGCCCGCAAGACCGCCGCGTCGAAGACCGCCGCCCGCCGTACCACGCGGGCCCGGGTACCGGAGGGAGGCGACCGTGACTGACACCCTCGGCTCCGCCGCACGACAGGCGACGGACAAGGCGACGGACAACCCGGTCACCTCGCTCGTCAAGAGCGAAGCGGCCGACCGGCTGAAGTCGGAGGTCCAGGAGTACCTGTCCGCACAGGCCCAGCGGCTGCTGGCCGGCGTCGGGCAGAAGCTCGGCGAGACCACGGTCAAGCTCAACGACATCGCCGAGGGCAACAGCCCCGGCTTCGCCAAGCTCGCCCTGGACGGCGGCCGCAAGCTGGCCGAGGGCAAGGGCCCGATGCGCACCGCCCTGGAGCTCGGCGCGGGCAAGGCCAAGGACAGCGTGGTCGGCGCCTTCAAGAACCTGACCGGCGGCAAGGGCAGGCGCAAGGGCGGCGCGGGCAAGAAGCCCACGGTCATCATGGAGTTCATCGACGTCGGCGTGCCGGTGCGCACCGCCTACGACCAGTGGACCCAGTACCAGGACTTCAGCACCTTCGCCAAGGGCGTCAAGAGCGCCAACCGCGCCGACGACACCACCTCCGACTGGCAGGCGAAGGTCTTCTGGTCCAACCGGAGCTGGAAGGCGCACACCACCGAGCAGGTCGCCGACGACCGGATCGCCTGGACGTCCGAGGGCGCCAAGGGCACGACCAAGGGCGTCGTCTCCTTCCACTCCCTCGCGGAGAACCTCACCCGCGTCCTGCTGGTCCTCGAGTACTACCCGAAGGGTCTGTTCGAGAAGACCGGCAACATCTGGCGCGCCCAGGGCCGCCGGGCCCGGCTCGACCTGAAGAACTACGCCCGCTTCATCACCATCAAGGGCGAGGCGGACGACGGCTGGCGCGGGGAGATCCGCGACGGCGAGGTCGTACGCAGCCACGAGGACGCCGTCGAGGAGGAGGAACAGACCTCCGAGGAGGAGCGGGACGAGCGGGACGACGACACCGCGCGCGACGAGGCCGACGACGCCGAGTACGCCGACGACGAGCCGGAGGAGTCCTACGAGGACAACGACGAGCCCGGCGACGAGGCGGAGGAGGAGCCCGAGGGCGAGTACGAGGAGGACGACGCCTACGAGGACGAGGGCGACGAGGCCGACGAGGGCGAGCCGGAGTACGAGGACGAGGCGTACGAGGCGGACGAGGCGGAAGAGCCCGCCGAGCCCGCCGCGAGCGGGAGCCGTCGATGACCATGCCGAGCCGAATCCCGGAGCCGTACGGACAGGGCAGCGGCGCCAATCTGGCCGACATCCTGGAGCGGGTGCTCGACAAGGGCGTGGTGATCGCCGGAGACATCCGGATCAACCTGCTCGACATCGAGCTGCTCACCATCAAGCTGCGGCTCATCGTCGCCTCCGTCGACAAGGCGAAGGAGATGGGGATCGACTGGTGGGAGGACGACCCCGCGCTCTCCTCCCGCGCACGGCACAACGAACTCGCCCGTGAGAACGCCGAGTTGCGGGCCCACCTGGCCGAACTCGAACAGTCGGGCGGCGGCCGCGGCGACGCCGGGCAACTGGAGCAGGGCGGCTCCACCCGCTCGGCCCGCGGCACCAGCCGCTCGACCCGCTCCACGAAGAAGGAGTCCTGATGAACGGACTGCGGTACGTCTACGCCGTCTGCCGGCCCTTCGACGCGCCGCTCCAGGCCCAGGTGACGGGTGTCGCGGGCGCACCCGTCGGGCAGCTGCCGCACCACGGCCTCGTCGCGGTCGTCAGCACCGTGCCCGAGCGGGACTTCGCCGAGGAACCGCTCAAGCGCCACCTGGAGGACCTGGACTGGCTCAGCGACACCGCGCGCGGCCACCAGAGCGTGATCGACGCGCTCACCGCCGTCACCACCCCGCTCCCGCTGCGGCTCGCCACGGTGTTCCGGGACGACAGCGGTGTGCGGACCATGCTGGAGCGGCGGGAGGAGACGCTGCGCCGGACGCTGGACCGCCTGGACGGCCGGGTGGAGTGGGGCGTGAAGATCTACGCGGAGTCCGGCGGCGGTCAGCGGGCCGCGGCACCGGCGCGGCCGGCGTCCGGGCGCGACTATCTGCTCCAGCGCCGCAGGCGCAACCAGGCGCACGACGAGATGTGGGAGCGGGCCGAGAAGTTCGCCGGCCGGCTGCACGACCTGCTCTCCGGCCGCGCCGAGGACTCCCGGCTGCACCCGCCGCAGAACTCCGCGCTGTCGCGGGAGTCCGGGCGGAACGTGCTCAACGCCGCCTATCTGGTGTCCCGCGCGGACTCCGAGGCGTTCGTGGAACTGGTGGACCGCACGAAGGACGAGGAGACGGCGGACGGAGCCGGCCTGCGGGTGGAGCTCACCGGGCCGTGGGCGGCGTACTCCTTCGCCACTCCCGCTCCCGAGGAGGCTTCGGGCACGGCTTCGGACACGGCTTCGGGCACGGCTTCGGACACGGCTTCGGACACCGGGGAGGCGGCGCCGTGACCGTCGTGGAACGCCGTGAGATCGCGCTGGTCGACCTGCTCGACCGGCTGCTCGCGGGCGGGGTCGTCCTCAGCGGCGACCTCACCCTGCGGATCGCCGACGTGGATCTCGTCCGTATCGACCTGAAGGCGCTCATCAGCTCGGTGAACGAGCAGGTCCGTTCCCCCTGGGAGGACCTGCTGTGAGCGGGCGCACCACCGAGCGGCCGGCCGGGCCGACACCGGCCGGGCCGGCACCGGCCGGGCCGACGCCGGCCGAGACACTGACGGAGGCGCTGAGCGCGGCGCTCGACGAGAAGGCGCAGGCGCCCGGCGAGCGGCAGGCCGCCGGGCCGTCGCCCGACGCCGGGGCGCCCGGCAGGAAGCAGCGCATCGAGCTGGAACCGGACACCGTCGAACGCGACCTGATCAAGCTGGTGCTGACCGTGGTGGAACTGCTGCGCCAGCTCATGGAACGGCAGGCGGTACGCCGCTTCGACACCGGCGAGCTGACCGAGGACCAGGAAGAGCGCATCGGGCTGACCCTGATGCTGCTCGACGACCGCATGACCGAACTGCGCGACCGCTACGGCCTGCGGCCCGAGGACCTGAACCTGGACCTCGGACCGCTGGGACCCCTGCTCCCCAGGGACTAGGGCAGGGCGTCCCCGGGAGCGGGCCGGGGGAGGGCCGTCCTGGGCGGCTAGCCGTCCTTGCGGCACAGCAGTTCGCCGTGCAGGACGGAGAACCAGCCGTCCTCCCGGCCGCCCCACGCGCGCCACGCCTCCGACACCGACCGCAGCTCCTCGGCGGTCGCGTGGCCGCCCTCCGTGGCCCGGTCCGCGTAGGCGGAGGCCAGCGTGCGGTCCGCCCACAGGCCGCTCCACCACTGCCGCTCCTCGGCGGTGGCGAAGGTCCAGGTGCTCGACGTGGCCGTGATGTCGCGCAGACCGGCCCGCAGCGCCCAGGACTTCAGGCGGCGGCCCGCGTCGGGCTCGCCGCCGTTGGCGCGGGCCACCCGCCGGTACAGGTCGAGCCAGTCGTCCATGCCCTGGGACGCCGGATACCAGGTCATCGCCGCGTAGTCCGAATCGCGGACCGCGATGTAGCCGCCCGGCTTGGTCACCCGGTGCATCTCCCGCAGCGCCCGCACCGGGTCGCCGACGTGCTGGAGTACCTGGTGGGCGTGGACGACGCAGAAGGTGTCGTCCGGGAAGTCCAGCGCGTGGACGTCCGCCACGGCGAAGTCGACGTTCTCCAGACCGCGCGCGGCGGCGGTGGCCCGCGCCTGCTCCAGCACCCCGGCCGCCATGTCCACCCCGGTCACCCGGCCGTCCGGGACCAGGGCCGCCAGGTCCGCGGTGATCGTGCCCGGCCCGCAGCCTATGTCCAGGATCCGCATGTGCGGCTTCAGCGAACCGAGCAGGTACGCGGCCGAGTTGGCGGCGGTCCGCCAGGTGTGCGAGCGCAGCACGGACTCGTGGTGGCCGTGCGTGTAGACGGCTGTCTCCCGGGACTTGGACATGACCGTTCCCCTTCTCGGCGTACGGGCCCCGGGGCACCGGTGCGCCCCGGGGTGATGGTCGGAACCGTACGCCGAGTCTCCGCATCGTGAGACCTGTATCTCACGATGCGGTCTGATGCTCAGTCAGCAAGAGATGGGGGCCGGTCAGGGGTGCGGTGTCGCCATGACCGGGCGCTCGCCCTCGGGCAGCGCCGCGGGCGCGTCCGTCCGGGGCCGGTCGGACGCCGGGTCCGTCTCCGGCTCACGGGGCGGGACGAGCGCGCGCACGGCGTACGCGGCGCCCACCCCGAGGGCCGCGCCCGCGAGCACGTCGCTCGGGAAGTGGACGCCCGTGTACACGCGGGACAGCGCCACCGCGGCGGCGACCGGCGCCACCACCGCGCCCAGACCGCGCGACTCCAGGGCCACGCCCGCCGCGAAGGCCGCGGCCGACGCGGAGTGCCCGGAGGGGAACGACGTGGTGATCGGCTGCCGCTTGAGCTGCCGCATCAGCGGTACGGCGTCCAGCGCCGGACGGGCGCGGCGCACCGAACGCTTGCCGATCGTGTTGATGGTGGCCGACGCCAGGGTGAGCGAGGCGACGCCCCGCACGGCGGCCCGGCGGGCCCGCGGGGAGCGGGTCGCGGCGAGCGCCGCCGCCGTCGCGAACCACAGCACGCCGTGATTGGCGCTGCGGCTCAGCCTCGGCAGCAGACGGTCGCCGCCCGGCCAGTGCCGGGTCGCGACCGCCTCGAACAGCCGTTGGTCGGCGGTCAGCAGCCGGTCGCGGATCGCGTGCGGTCCCGGCGGGCGGACGGTGAGATCGACGTCTGGGGTCAAGGTCATGCGAGAGCGAGTACCCAGGGGTGGGCGTTTCCAGCCGGGCCGCCGGCGGCTCGCCGGGCGCGGGGAGCCGGGGGAGAGCAATGCGTTCGGGAGCCGGGGAGAACAATGCGTTTGCCCGCCGGCCCGGCCGCCCCGGACAATGCCGGACCATGGGACACCTCGAAGCCGCGCACCTGGAGTACTACCTCCCCGACGGGAGGGCGTTGCTCGGCGACGTGTCGTTCCGGGTGGGCGAAGGAGCCGTGGTGGCCCTCGTCGGGCCGAACGGCGCGGGCAAGACCACCCTGCTGCGGCTGATCGCCGGAGAGCTGAAGCCGCACGGCGGGACGGTCACCGTGAGCGGCGGCCTCGGCGTGATGCGCCAGTTCGTGGGTTCCGTACGGGACGAGACCACGGTCCGCGACCTGCTGGTGTCCGTGGCCCCGCCGCGCATCCGTGAGGCCGCGAGGGCCGTCGACACCGCCGAGCACGCCATCATGACCGTGGACGACGAGGCCGCCCAGCTCAAGTACGCGCAGGCCCTGTCCGACTGGGCCGAGGTGCGCGGCTACGAGTCCGAGACCCTGTGGGACATCTGCACCACGGCCGCGCTCGGCATGCCCTACGAGAAGGCGCAGTGGCGCCAGGTGCGCACCCTGTCCGGCGGCGAGCAGAAGCGGCTCGTCCTGGAGGCGCTGCTGCGCGGCACCGACGAGGTGCTGCTCCTGGACGAGCCGGACAACTACCTCGACGTGCCCGGCAAGCGCTGGCTGGAGGAGCGGCTCGCGGAGACCCGTAAGACGGTCCTGTTCGTCTCGCACGACCGGGAGCTGCTGGCGCGCGCCGCCGAGCGGATCGTGAGCGTCGAGCCCAGCCCCACCGGGGCGGACGCCTGGGTGCACGGCGGCGGCTTCGCCACCTACCACAAGGCCAGACGCGAGCGGTTCGCCCGCTTCGAGGAGCTGCGCCGCCGCTGGGACGAGAAGCACGCGCAGCTGAAGAAGCTGGTGCTGAGCCTGCGTCAGGCGGCCACCATCAGCCATGAGCTGGCCTCCCGCTACCAGGCCGCCCAGACCAGGCTGCGCAAGTTCGAGGAGGCGGGCCCGCCGCCGGAGCCGCCGCGCGAGCAGGACATCACGATGCGGCTGCACGGCGGCCGGACCGGCGTACGGGCCATCACCTGCGAGGGCCTGGAGCTGACGGGTCTGATGCAACCCTTCGACCTGGAGATCTTCTACGGCGAACGGGTCGCGGTGCTCGGCTCCAACGGCTCGGGCAAGTCGCACTTCCTGCGGCTGCTCGCGGGCGGCGACGTCGCGCACACCGGCCACTGGAAGCTGGGCGCCCGCGTGGTCCCCGGGCACTTCGCGCAGACGCACGCCCACCCGGAGCTGGAGGGCCGCACCCTGCTCGACATCCTGTGGACGGAGCACGCGCAGGACCGGGGCGCCGCCATGTCGCGCCTGCGCCGCTACGAGCTGACCGCGCAGGCCGAGCAGCGCTTCGACCGGCTGTCCGGCGGGCAGCAGGCCCGCTTCCAGATCCTGCTCCTGGAACTGGAGGGCGCCACCGCCCTGCTCCTGGACGAGCCGACCGACAACCTGGACCTGGAATCGGCAGAAGCGCTCCAGGAGGGCCTGGAGGCGTACCAGGGGACGGTCGTCGCGGTCACCCACGACCGCTGGTTCGCCCGCCCCTTCGACCGCTACCTGGTCTTCGGCTCCGACGGCCGGGTACGCGAGACACCGGAGCCGGTGTGGGACGAGCGCCGCGTGGAGCGCGCCCGCTGAGCGTTCCGCGGAACGCTCAGCGGGCGCGTCGAAGGGCGTCGGTCACTTCCAGCGCAGCAGCGCTCCCAGTCCGCCCGCGGGCACCTCGTCGGACGTGACGCCCGCGACCGAGATCGCGGGTGCGTCCGTCATGACGGCGGACCGCATCAGCGCGTCGTCCGCGCGCGCGGACACCGGATCGCGCTCGCCGAGCACCGCCGCGTCGGAGCGCCGTACGGCGATCTGGTCCGGGTCCGGGCCTATCCACACCTCGCGGTGCGCGTCCGGCCCGTCCAGGCAGAGCAGCAGCTCGTCGATACGGTGCTCAAGGGCCGCCTCGACCAGGGCGGGCACGCCCTCGGCGGCGCCCTTGCGTCCCTCGTCGTCGGGGGAGCGGGCGGCGAGGAACCGGTCCAGCTCGTCCGTGGTGCGCAGCCGTACGTGCTCGGCGCGGATCCGCTCCACGTCGTCATCGAGGAGCCGGCTGCCGGAGCCGCGCGTCTCCTCCACGGTGCGGTCGTGCAGCGCCTTCGGCAGGTGTTCGCGCACCGCGTGCCGCTCCCGGGCGTCGCCCACCAGGACCAGCAGGTCGGCCCGGCTGTCCTCCTGGCAGGCGGCGAGCGCCCTGGCGACGTCCTCGGCGTTCTTCTCCCAGGTGTTCTCCACCTTGAGCTGGAAGTGTTTCTCGGACCAGTCGGCCGACCGCGTGCGGTGGACGGGGTACTGGTCGCCCGTGACCGACCCCGCCTCCTCGCTGCCCAGCGCGCTGCGCAGCTCGAAGTCGGCGCCGCGCCGGTCGATGTACGCCACCAGGCAGAGCGGGTCCTCACCGGCCAGCTCCACCAGGGGCGCGGTGCGCGGCAGCGGGCCCCAGAACACCTCCGTGCCCGGCGGCGGCGCGGCGAGCGACGGTGCGAGCACCACCTCGCCGTGCGCGGCGAAGAACGCCCGCCCGTGCGGCTCGGTGGAGTGCCGCAGCTCGTCGACGGCCGCGTGCACCGCCTCGCACGTCGCCCGGTCCGCGCCCTGCGCGGCCAGCTCCCGGGAGACGGCCTGCGCCGTCAGGGAGCGCTCATGAGGGGTGCTCTCCGTATGGCGGGAGGTATCGACGTACACAGAGGCCCAGGGCCCGGAATGCTCGTACAGAGGATGGAGAAAAGCGAGGTCCATGGCTCCCTCCCGAAAGGTCGCTCGGGGTATTGCTTGCCGGGCGGGTACCCGGACGGCGGAGAAGGAACACGATGATCGCGACGATCGGGGTTGTCACCATGACCGGAGTCGACCCGGGCCGGCTGGACGACCAGCAGCTCATGAAGGAGCTCCAGGCGATCCACCGCACCCGCCACGACACGCTTCTGTACGGTTCCGACGACGCCCTGCGCACCCACAACGCGCGCATGGCGGAGCTGGAGGGCGAGTATCTGCGCCGCAATCCGCGCCGCCCGGTCGCCGCCGCGCGGACCCGCGAGGGCGCCAGGGACCGGATCGGCGGCCCCGAACCGGACCTCGCCTGAGGACCCGGCCCCCGAGCAGGACCCCCCTGAGGGGCGGCCCGCGCCCGCTTGGATCTTCTCGCGCCGGGCGGCACACCGTACGCTGCCGCCCTGGTGGACGCGGGCTTCGCGGTACGGGCCCGGAGAACGAGGCAAGGGGGGATGCTGCGTGACGGCTTCCATTCGTACGACGGACGTCGACCAGGCGCGTCAGATCATCGGCGACCAGTTCTACGCCAACTCGATGGACGTGCTGGACGGGGCGGAACGGTTCGCGGCGCGGTTCCACATCGCCCGCTGCGGGGCGGTGACCATCGGCGACCTCGCCTGCGGTGCCGATGTCCGCATCAGCATGGCGGAGCTGGGCGCCTACCACGTGAACCTGCCGCTCAGCGGCCACATGACCTGGCGGCAGGGCCGGCGCGGGCAGGAACGGGCGACGCCGGAGCGGGCCGCCGTGTTCCAGCCCGTGGGCGCCGTGACCTCCGACCTGTGGGCGGGCGACTGCCGGCTGCTGGCCGTCAAGATCGACCGCGGGGCGCTGGAGAACCAGCTCGAGCGGCTGCTCGGCAGGCCGGCCCGCACCCCGGTCGCGCTCGGGCCGGGCTTCGACCTGGGCGCGGGAGCCGGCCGCGGCTGGCTGCGGCTGGTGCGCTCGCTGGCCGAGGCGGACTGCGGCACCCAGGCGCTGCTGGCCCAGCCGCTGGTGTCCGCACCGTTGCAGGAGGCGCTGCTCAACGGGTTCCTGCTGGTCGCCGAGCACCGCTACCGCGACGAGCTGGCCCAGCCCGCGCACCCGCTGCGTCCCGCACCCGTCAAACGGGCCCTGGACGCCGTCCACGACCGCCCCGAGCACCCCTTCACCGCCGCCGAACTCGCGGCCGAGGCGCGGGTCGGGGTGCGCTGGCTCCAGGAGGCGTTCCGCCGCTACGTCGGCATGTCGCCCATGGCATACCTGCGCGAGGTGCGGCTCAGCCGCGTCCACGAGGAGCTGCGTGACGGCGACGCGGACGAGGTGAGCGTCAGCGAGGTGGCCCACCGCTGGGGCTTCGGCCACCTCGGGCGGTTCGCCGAGCAGTACCGGGCACGGTTCGGGGAGCGGCCTTCGCAGACGCTCAGGTCGGGCCGCCCGGGGGCGGGAGCCGGGATGGGGGCGGGGGCGGGTGCGGGGATGGGAGCGGGCGTGGGAGTGGGCGCGGGTGCGAGGACGGGTGCGGGTGCGGGGACAGGCGCCGGCGCGAGGACGGGTGCGGGTGCGGGGGTACGGGACTGCGCGGCGTCGCTCGCCGTGCCGGGCGGACCGGACGGGCCGGGGCGCCCGCCGGGCGTGCGGAGACGCCGGCGTACGTGGTGCGCGTCCCGGACGGGCCCGGCGCCGGGAAAGCTGCGCGTTCCGGACAGCCGGTGCGCTTGGCGGATCGTTTCAGCAGTCAGCTGTGATCTACGTTCGCCCCTGCGCGGGCCGACCGGCCGCGTCGCGAGAATGCCGCGTCCGCGGCGTGTCCACGACGGCCCGGCGCGACCGGCCCGGCCTACCCACCCGGGCCGGACCGACGGCCGTCCCGGCACAGCGGTGCCGGGACGGCGAGCGACCGGCCCGGCCGCTCCCCCTCGCGCACCGCGGTACGTCCCCACGCGGAAGCGGCGGCCGGGCCTCCGCACCCCGGCCGCCGCTGCGGCTGACCATTCGACCGGTCCCCTCGGACCGGGTGACACGGTCCGCCCAAGGCGTCTGTGACCGGTCAGCCCAGGGCGTCTGTGCCGGTCCGGTCAGGACCTCCGTGACCGGCCCGTCCGCGACGTCTGTGCCGGTCCGGTCAGGACGTCTGTGTCCGGCCCGTCCGCGACGTCTGTGACCGGTCACGGTCAGGACGTCTGTGTCCGGCCCGTCCGCGACGTCTGTGACCGGGCGGTCAGGACGTCTGTGACCGGCCCATGCACGACGTCTGTGACCGGTCATGGTCAGGACGTCTTGGTCCTGCCCTTGGCGAACTCGGTCAGCAGCGCCTCGTCGAACGCCTTCAGATCGTCCGGCTTGCGGCTGGTGACCAGCGTGTTCGGGCCGTGGTCGCAGATCTGCACCTGCTCGTCCACCCAGGTGCCGCCCGCGTTGCGGATGTCCGTGCGCAGGCTCGGCCACGAGGTCAGTACCCGCCCCGAGACCACGTCCGCCTCGACCAGCGTCCACGGGGCGTGGCAGATCGCGGCCACCGGACGGCCCGAGTCGAAGAAGTCCCGGACGAAGGACACGGCCCGCTCGTCCAGCCGCAGCGCGTCCGGATTGGCCACCCCGCCCGGCAGCACCAGCGCGTCGAAGGAGTCGGCGCCGACGTCGCCGACGACCTCGTCCACCGGGAACGTGTCGGCCTTGTCGAGATGGTTGAAGCCCTGGATGTGTCCCGGCTGCGTCGACACGAGCACGGGCTGATGGCCCGCGTCGGTCACCGCCTGCCAGGGGTCGGTGAGCTCGATCTGCTCGACGCCCTCGGGCGCGGTAAGAAACGCGATACGCATGATGTCGATCTCCTGGCTCCGGCCTCCTGAGAGGCACTTCGGCCTCCTGAGAGGCCCGTCTTACGTGGTGCGCGGACGTACGCGGACACCGGACCGCGGGCCGGTGCCGCCGCCTCACGCGGTGGTGTCCGGCCGGTGGTCCGGCGCGGCGCGGCTGATGTCGGCGAGCGCCGACTCCGGGTCCTCGGCGACCGCGAGATCCCCGAGGCTCACCATCCCGACGGCGTGACCGTCCTTGACCACCGGCAGCCGGCGCAGGGCGTGGTGACGCATCAGCCGGGCGGCCGCCGCCACCGCGAAGTCCGGACCGATCACCACGGGGTTGGGGGTGCACACCGCCTGGGCGCTGACCGCCAGCGGATCCGCTCCGTCGGCGACGGCGCGCAGCGCGATGTCACGGTCCGTGAGGACCCCGACGACCTGGTCGCCGTCGGCCACGAGAACGTCGCCGACGTCCTGGGCGCGCATCAGCTGCGCCGCCTCCACCAGCGAGGTGTCGGGCCGGACGGCGACGACGTCCGGCGTCATGACTTCCCTGACGAAATCTGGCATGGCTGGGTAACCCTCCTGCCTTCCCCGGCTGACGGGGGTCGCGGGTATGTCGGGTGACAGCCCGCAGTACCCGCGAGGCGGGCGCCTATGCGCCTCCCGCCGGCTCTCCGGAGGATCCGGAGGGGCGTACGACGGCTTCGGTCAGTTCCTGGACCGTGGCGTAGCGGGCGCCGCGCGGCAGCCGTTCCAGCGGTTCCACCAGACCGTCCGGCGCGTTGTTCTGCCGCAGCACGCCCATCAGCTCGCGGGGGCCCGCGGGGAACGCGGTGCGGTTCAGATGCCGCGCGAACTCCAGCCGGACCGTCTCCAGGGTGACGGAACCGCCGCCCGGCACCGCGGGGCCGCCCGCTATCGCCGGATCGTCGTCCGCGGTCGGCTCCGGGTCGTGCCACTCCTCGGTCCTGGTGTGGTGGCCCGACCGCAGCAGACCCTGCAATTCGTGCTTCATCTCGTCGTCCCGGTGGACGCTCAGCCGGTCGCTGCCTCGCTGCATGATTCCCTCCAGCAGTTCGGGGGTGGTCGTCGCGTACCCGTACACCAGGAGTCGACACGTGTGTCAGGACGTCACGGAGGGCGACCTTCCGCAACGAGCCGGCGGTCCGGTTTCCGGCCGCCGTCCGCGGCCCGGTTCTCGTACGGAACCGCAGGGCAGAGGGTCCCGGGCCGCGGGCCGCCGCCGGGTGAGAATGAGCGGGTGTTTGCCCCGCGAGCGTCGGGGCAGGCGCGTCAACAGTGCTTCGGACAGGAGGCACGTCCGTGGAAGCGGCGTACCGCGCCATGGGCGTACCCCTCCGACACACGGGTGCGCTCCCACGGTGACTGTCCACTCAAGGCACCCCTCAAGGGAGTTGCGACGCACCATGCGAACCCAAGTGAGCGTGAAGCACCACCCGCACGACGACGCCCCGGACACCGCGGCGGACTTCCGCAGGCTCGCGGCACTGCCCCCGGGGGCGCAGCGCGACGCGCTCCGGGACCGGATCGTCGAGGCGTGGCTGCCGATGGCCGAACGCCTGGCCGGCCGCTTCCGCAGCCGCGGCGAGAGCTTCGAGGACCTGCGCCAGGTCGCGGCGCTCGGCCTCGTCAAGGCGGTGGACCGGTACGACCCGGACCTCGGCAACGCCTTCGAGAGCTACGCCGTACCGACCGTGACCGGTGAGATCAAGCGGCACTTCCGCGACCACATGTGGACCCTGCACGTGCCGCGCCGGGTGCAGGACCTGCGCAACCGGGTGCGGTTCGCCAACCAGGACCTCGCCCAGACCATCTCCGGGCGCAAGCCCACCGTCACCGAGATCGCCGAGCACGCCCGGATGACCGAGGAGGACGTGCAGGTCGGCCTGGAGGCGCTGGAGAGCTTCACCGCGCTCTCCCTCGACGCCGAACTGCCGGGCAGCGAGGACGGCTACTCGCTCAGCGACGCCCTCGGCTCGGCCGACCCGGCGCTCGACACGGTCATCGACCGCGAGGCCGTCAAGCCGCGGCTCCAGGCCCTGCCGGAACGCGAGCGGGCCATCCTCTACATGCGTTTCTTCAGCGACATGACGCAGAGCAGCATCGCCGAGGAACTCGGCATCTCCCAGATGCACGTCTCCCGGCTGATCAGCCGCTGCTGCAACCGCCTGCGGGAGCAGGTCATGAGGGACGCGGCGTAGACCCGTCCCGAGCCGCCGCCAGGGCGATGTGGCGGGACATCATGTCCATCGCCTGGCCCTCGGCCATCGAGAACGCCGGGCGGGCCCCGCACCGGAACAGCGTCAGCACACCCCGTACGGGTCCCGCGGCCGTCGTCAGGGGCACGCACAGCAGCGACGTCACGTTGGCCCGCACCAGCACCGGGTCGCCCGCGGCGTCCCGGCCGAACGCGTCCGGGTCCTCGGGGCGCACCTGGAGCGCGGTCGAACCGCCGCGCGCCGCCTCGACGACGAGCGGACACCCGGCCGGGTCCTGCCCGGCCGGTCCCGCCGTCTGTGCGCCGGACGGCCCGAGGACCGTCGTACGGGACAGCCGGGCGGCCCCGGTGTCGGCCACCACCCAGTCGGCGAAGCGCCCGTGCAGCACCCGGGCCGCCCGGTCCAGGACCGCGGCCGGCGCCCCCGGCGGCGCGTCCAGCAGCGCCGTGGTCATCCGGTCCAGCAGATCGAGCAGGACCGCGTGCCGGGTGGCCTCCGTCAGGTCGGGCACCGGGCCCGGCGGCCGCTCGGCGACCCGCTCCGGCGGGTCCTCGGGCCGCAGTACGACGAGGACGGAGGTGCGGGGCTCGCCACTGGGCCGCAGCGCGGCGAGCGTCGCGCGCACCCGCTCCGCCGGGCGCTGCTGGAGGTGCACGGTGACGCTGCGGTCGCCCTCGCCGCGCGCCACCGCCGCGGTCTGTGAACGGAACGCGGCCCGGTCGGCGTGCGCGAGGAAACCGGTCAGCGGCCGGCCCGTCGCATAGCCGGTCCTGACGCCGGTGAAGGAGGTCGCCGCGAAGTTCAGCCGGCGCACCGCCGTCTCCCCGTCGACCAGCACCACCGGTACCGGCAGCCGCTGGAACAGCGCCTTGAGCAGGTGCTGTTCCTGCCGGGCGGAGGTGACGCCGCCGGACGGGTCCACGGCCGACAGCCGCTCGTACCAGGGCCACAACTGGTCCGCCACGTGGTCCAGTTCGAAGAGCGCCGCGTCGAGCACGGTCGGCAGCTCGCCCACCGGTACCGAACGGGAGGCCTTCAGCTCCGCCACCCGGCGTACGAAATCCGCGAGTTCTTCCCCGAATTCGTCCGTCTGCACCATGCGACGAACGTAACCTGCGGGCCGCGTTCCGGAGGTGCCCGTACCGGAACCCGTCACCTCGTTTCCCGCCCGGGAGAACGGGGAGGCGGGAGAAGAGAGGAGGAGCGCATCATGCCGCACTCCACACCACTCGATCACCTCGACCACCGGGGGACACCGCCGCCGGAGTCCCCCCTCCCCGGCCTGCCGGGACGGCGACTGTCCGAACTCGTCGAGCAGGCCGCCCGCTGCACCGCCGACTGCTGCGGCGCCAGCAGCATCGTGTCCGAGGGCGGCAGCGAGCGGCCCGCCGCGGTGACCCACCCCGACCTCGTCGGCGTCGTAGCCGTCCAGCTGCGCACCGGGCGCGGCCCCATCCCCGCCGCACTGGAACGCGGCCGGGCGGTGGACTCGGCCGACCTGCTGGATGACGAGCGCTGGCCGGAGTACCGCGCGACGGCGCTCGATACGGGCGTGCGCTCCAGCGTCACGATCCCGTTCCGGCGCACCGGCCTGACCTTCACGCTCAGCCTCTACAGCTTCCGGCCCGGTGTCCTCGCCGACGCACCGCACGGTCCCGCCCACGCGCTCGGCGACAACGCCGCGAGCTGTCTGGTCCGCGACCGTTCCTACCGCGACCTGCTCACCGAGCTGGGCCAGCTCCAGGCCGCGCTGCGCTCCCGGCCGGTGGTCGACCAGGCGTGCGGCATGGTGATGCACGTCCTGGGCTGCGACGCGGACCGGGCCTTCGCCGTACTGCGCCGGATCTCCCAGGGCACCCAGCGCAAGCTCGCCGAGGTGGCCGCGACCGTGGTCGAGCGGCGCGGCCGCGGGCTCGAACGGGAGCTGCGGTCGCTGTCGGCGGCGGAGCCGCGGTCCCCGGAGGGCTGACCGGCATCCGCCCGCCCGCGGGTGCCGCGATGTCACCCGGGCGGCGGTCCGGGTAGCGCGAATGGTGCCCGGCGGCGCGCGGACCGGCCGCGGGCGGCGTGTCATGGGCGGTGGGCACGACGGCCGTGCCCCGCCGGAGCAGGCCGAAGGAGCCCCTCGCATGCGCCGTACCGCCCGTGTCCTGTCCGCCACCGCCCTGGTCGGTGCCGTCGTGGGCGCGGCCGTCCCGGCCGCGCACGCCGATCCGGCGGCGGAGGTGAGCCCCCGGACGGTCGCACCGGGCGGCTCGGTCACCGTCTCCGTGTCGTGCGACGCGGCCGGGGACGCGCCGCCCGAATTCATCGACGCCACCTCGCGGGGGTTCGAGGACGGCAAGGTCAGACTGCGCAGGGTCGCGGCGCCCGGGAAGAACGCGACGGGCGCCGCGTACACCGGCACGGCACGCGTCCCGGACACGGCGGGCGCCCGGGACCCGGCGGGCGCCGGCGACGGCAGACCGCGCGCGGCCGACCCGGGAGACGGTGACGAGGACATGGGCTCCGGCGACATGGGTGCCGACACGACGGGCTCGGCGGACTCCGATGTGGTGGCTCCCGACATGGTGGGCCCCGACATGGGTGGAGCCGACATGGGTGGAGCCGACACGGTGGGACCGGATGCCGTGGGGCCGGACTCCATGGGATCGGATGCCGTGGGGCCGGACTCCATGGGATCGGACTCCATGGACCCGGGCTCCATGGACCCGGGCTCCGTAGGGCCGCGCACCAGGAGTCACGACGGCGGCGGACCGGAGCCGGAGGACGGCCTCGGCGCGGACTCCGGTGGCGCGGACCTGGGAGGCGCGGGCCTCGGACGCGAGGGCCTGGTCGGCCCCGATGACGTCGTCGGACCCGAGGACGCGGGCCCGGGCGCCGCGGACCGTGACCCGCGCGGCCACCACCCCGGCGGCCCCGATCCGGCCCGCCCCGGCTCCGAGTGGGGCGTCGACGGCAAGTGCCCCGGCGGCCGGGGCGGCGAGGACACGCCCTGGAACACCTCGTACAACGTCTCCGGGCCGGACGGGGACCACGACCACCCCGGCCGCCCCGAGGACCCCGGTACGGGCGGGCGGGACGACGCCGGTGCCGAACACGGCGTGCACGCCGGCCGGGGCGGTGCCTTCACCGACTCGCCGGCCGCGCTCGTGGCCGGTGGTCTGCTGATCGCCGGCGCGCTCGGCGCGGCCGTCCACCGGCTGTACCGGCGCAGGTGGTCCGCGGGCCGCTGACCCCGGCCGGTCCGCGCGCCGCCGACGCTGTGACGTGCGCGACCCGCCCGGCCACTCATGGCCGGGCGGCACGCGGGGTACACAGGTAGTCGGGGTCCCGGCGCACCCGGTCCCCGTGGTACTCGGGGCACCGGGCACGACCGGACACCGGTCGGCCGACGCCCGGACGCCGGGACCGGACGACAACAGGGCGGCGCACCACGGACTGCGTACCTCCGAGGTGCGCCGCACAGGCTGCGTACCTCGGAGTGCGCACCACGAACTGCGCGCCGAGGACTGCGCACCACGGACCCGCGGAGGCGATACATGCGGCGGACGTATCCGGAGGGCCACGGGCCCGTTCGTTACGGCCCGCCCCTGCCCGACCACGGGCTCCCGCTGCTCCCCGGACTCTCCGCCGCCCTCGCCGCCTCCGCCGACCGCGCCGGGGCCGAGCCCGTGGGCGGCGGCCACGAACTCCTCGACGCCGCGTGCGGCTACTGGGCCCGCCGGGGCCTGCCCGCCGACCAGGACCGGGTGGCCGCCGCCCCCGGCGCCCCCGCCCTGCTCCTCGCGGTGACCGCCGTGCTCGGCGGCGACGTCCTGGCGCCCCGGCCGTCCGCCGCGTGGTGGGAGCCCCTGGCGCGGCTGCTCGGCAGACCGGTGTTCCGGGTGCCGACGCCCGCCGAGTGCGGCGGCGTCCCCGACCCGTACGCGCTCCTCGAGACCGTGCGCAGGGTCCGCGCCGAGGGCGGTGACCCGCGGCTGCTCGTGCTGTCCGTCGTGGACGACCCCACCGCCACCGTGGCACCGCCCGAGCTGGTGCACGAGACCGTCGAGGCCGCGGCGGGCGAGGGACTGCACCTGGTCAGCGACGAGACCTGGCGGGACACCCTGCACCAGCCGCTCGGCACCGTGCTGCTCAGCCCCGCCGAGATGCTGCCCGACGGCGTGACCGTCCTGAGCGACCTGTGCGGTCCCTTCCTGCCGCCCGGCTGGCCGGCCGCCGTCGCCCGCTTCCCCGCCGGTCCCACCGGGGCCGCGCTGCGGGCCGGCGTCCTCGACGTGCTGACCGCGCTGGGCGCCCGGCTCGCCGACCCGGTTGCCGCGGCCGCCGCGTACGCGCTCGACGAGCCCGAGGAGATCACCGGGCGGCTGACGACCGCGGCCCGGCTGCACGCGCGCGTGGCCGCCGCCCTGCACCACGCGGTCGTCGCGGCGGGCGCCCTGGCCCGGCCCCCGGGGGCCGGCCGCCACCTCTACGCCGACCTCGGACCGCTGCACCCCGGGCTCGCCGCGCACGGCGTCGGCGACGCCCAGGAGCTGGAGGACTTCCTCACCGACCGCCTCGGCCACCCCGCGCCGGGCGGCCACCGGTTCGGCGACGACCTCGCGGCGCTGCGGGTGCGCCTGTCCACCGCTCCGCTGCTCGGCGCGACGGCGCGGGAGCGCGCCCTGACCCTGGCCTCGCCCGAACCCCTTCAACTGCCCCATGTGCGCGAGGCGCTGGCCCGCGTGGGCGGCGCCTTCGACGACCTGCGCGACGAGGCCCGGCGACGGCGCGAGTCCCCACGATGACGGCGATGACGGCGAAGACGATGGTGACGGTGGTGACGTGGCAGGGGCGTACGCGGACTCTCAGGAGGCGGCCGTCCGCCGCATCCGGCGCCACAGCCCCGGCGTCACGCTGACGAGCACGGTCAGGACGACGGCCGCGACGACGCCCTCCCACGGCTCCTTGAAGAGGGAGCCGCCGAGGATGCCGATGAGCTGGTAGGTGAGTGCCCAGGCGAGGCAGGCCGGGACGTCGCCGCGGGCGAAGGTGCCCAGCGGCATCTTCGCCAGCAGACAGGCCAGCATCACCGGGATCCGGCCGGCCGGGATCAGCCGGGACAGGACCAGGACGGCGACCCCGTGGTCGTCCAGCTTCTCCTGGGCCTGGGTGAGGCGCTCGTCGGGAGCGCGGTCGCGTATCGCCTCCAGCCAGCGCGAGCCGTTCTTCGAGCCCATGCCCCGCCGGCCGAGCCAGTACAGGAAGACGTCCCCGAGGAACGCCGCCAGCGACGCCACCGCGAAGACCATGGCCAGCATGAGCGGCGACTCCCGGTGGAAGCCCACCACCGCCGCCGAACTGACCAGCGCGCCCGTCGGGACCACCGGCACCAGCGCCCCGATCAGCACCAGCAGGAACAGCGAGGGATAGCCGAGCGCCTGCTGCGTGGACTGCGTCGGCAGGGTGGTCACCGCCGCCGCGGACAGGGCGGCCGCGGACCGCAGCATCACCGCGAGACCTCCGGCCGCACGCTCGCGCCGTGTTCGAGCCGGTGCACGTCGACCTCGGGCGCGTACTCCGCCGCGTGGCGCACGAAGTCGTCGCCCGGCGAATGGAACTCGTGCGGACGCACGGCATCCATCCCGATCGGCCAGTACGTGCCGTAGTGCACCGGCACGGCGCTGCGCGGGGACAGCCGGGCCAGCGCCTGCGCGGCGCGACCGGCGTCCAGGTGCCCCTCGCCGAGGAACGGTCCCCAGCCGCCGACCGGCAGCAGCGCCACGTCGACCGGGCCCACCTCCTCGGCCATCGACTCGAAGAGTCCGGTGTCCCCGGCGAAGTACGTCCGCGCCTCGCCCTCGATGACGTAGCCGAGCGCGGGGGAGCGGGGCGGGCCGACCGGCAGTCTGCGCCCGTCGTGCGCCGCGCGCACCACCCGGATGTGCAGATCGCCGACCGGTACGCGGGCGCCCGGCTCCACCTCCGTGAGGTGCAGATGAGCCAGTCTGCGCAGCCCCCGCACCGTGCGTGGCGCGCCCCGCGGCACCAGCACCCGGGTACCGGGCTCGAGCCGGGCCAGCGACGGTACGTGCAGGTGATCGGCGTGCAGATGGGAGACGAGGGCGATGTCGGCGACCGCGGCCCGGGGCGGCGGCGGTGCCCCGCGGCGGCGGCGCAGATGGGCGAGCCGGCGCGCGAACAGCGGATCCGTGAGCACCCGCGCGCCCGAGTCCTCGACCGTGCAGGTGGCGTGACCCCACCACGTGATCTCCACCGGCACTCCCTTTGCCTCCTTCGCGCGACTCCCCCCGAGCCTACGGGCAGGAGTAGGGTCGGCGGCGAAACCCTGAGGTGAGGGGGACGTCATGGGAGACGTGCGAGGTGCCGCCCGCATGCCCCGCGCCCCGCTACCCGTTTCGTTCGAGCAGGGGGCAAACCCTTTGGTGCGTGTTACCGCGATCGCGAGTCTGACGCCTCTGGAGGAGCTGGACGAAGATCCCTTCCTCGTCGACTCCCGCAGCCAGCACGCGATGTGTGCCCACTGGGCCGCCGAGCGCGGTTACGTCGTCACCCGGGAGCTGCTCGTGGGCGGGCTGCGCGCCGACCACTGCGTGCTGTGGGACGACGTGGAGGCGGGCCTCGTGGACCTGTTCGTCGCCCCCAGCCGCCGCGTCCTGGAGCGGGCGCTGGCCTCGGTCGACGAGTTCACCGCGGAGTGCGCCCGGCGCGGGGTGGGGGTGGAGACGGTCGGCAGCGCCGAGCCGTCCTACGACGCGCAGATGAAGGCGCGGGTGCACCGCCGGCTGTCGATGCCGACGGCCGGCTACGACGGCCGCTGACGCCGTCGGCCGGGTTGGCCCGGCCTCCGGCTTTTGCGCGCGCCCGGAACGGGCCGTTCGCGCCCCCGGAACGGGTCGTTCGCGCCCCCGGCGCGGACCGGCCGCATTCCCGTGCCCGCACCCACGCCCGTGCCCGCACCCGTGCCCGCACCCGCCCCCGTCCCCGTCCCCGTGCCCGTACCGGGCTGTCCGGGTGGCGACCTGCCCGGAAACAGGTGCTCGGTCCGTTGTGACAGGGTGGGGGCGGTCCGCGCCGTGCGGGCCGGAACGTGAGGTGGCTGGGCGTGGGTGGCGGGCGTTGGCGCAGGGTGCTGAGCGGGGTGTGGCGGTCCGTCGCCGTGTGGGCCGTGTCCACGGTCACCATGCTCGCGCTCGCCGGGCTGCTGCCCGACTTCCAGCTCCAGTCGGACACCGGTGACAGCGCGACCCGGATCGCCCTCACGGCGGGGGCCGGCGCGGCCGTCTTCGGTCTGCTGTCCTCGCTGGTGTGGCCGCTGCTGGTGCGGTTGCTGCTGCTGGTGCCCGCCCTCGTGCTCGGACTGCTGGTCTTCTTCCTCAACGGCTCGCTGCTGCTGATCGCGCTGCGGATCAACCCCTCGGGACGCGGTGAGGCCGCTCCGGAGACCGCCGTGGTGGTGGCCGCCGTGATGTCCGCCGTCGCCTCGGCGACCGGCGCCGCGCTCGCCGTCCGGGACGACGACGCCTACCGCCGCAGGCTCTACCGCCTCGCCGACCGCCGCAGACGCGCCTCGGGCCAGGCCGGTCCGTCCAGCCCCGGCACCGTCTTCCTGCAACTCGACGGCGTCGGCCACGACGTGCTGACGGACGCCGTGCGCAAGGGCGTCATGCCGACCGTCGCGGGCTGGCTCGGCGTGGTACGGGACGCCGGACCGCGGCCGGCCACGGACCCCGCGGCGCCGCACACGGGGGAGCGCACCCCGCCCGGCACCGCCCCCCTTGCCACCCACCGCCTCACCCCCTGGCGCACCGACTGGTCCAGCCAGACCGGGGCCAGCCAGCTCGGCATCCTGCACGGCACCAACCACGACGTACCGGCCTTCCGCTGGTACGAGAAGGACAGCCGGGAGGTGATGGTCTGCAACCGCCCGTCCAGCGCGGCCGAGCTCCAGCGCCGTGCCGTCGCGCACACCGGTGACGAGGGGCTGCTCACCTTCGACGGCGCCAGCCGCGGCAACCTCTTCGGCGGCGGTGCCGAGCAGCTCGCCCTGGTGCTGTCCGTGGCCGCGCGGCGGGGCCGGGGCAACCGGTCGCGGGCGGGCTACTTCGCGTACTTCAGCGACCCCGCCAACGCCGTGCGGACCGCCATGTCCTTCGTCGCCGACGTGGGCCGGGAGATCGGCCAGTCCACCCGGGCCCGGCTGCGCAAGCAGCGGCCCCGGGTGGGACGCGGCGGGCTATACCCGTTCATCCGCGCCTTCGCGACCGTCGTCGAGCGGGACGTGGTGGTCGCCTCGGTGATCGGCGACATGCTCGCGGGCCGCACCGCCGTCTACGCGGACCTGGTGGCGTACGACGAGGTGGCGCACCACTCGGGGCCGCGCGGCCGGGACGCCGAGAAGGTGCTCGCGCGGCTCGACCGGTCCCTCGCGCTGGTCGCGAAGGTCGCCGAGCACGCCCCCCGGCCGTACCGGATCGTGGTCCTCTCCGACCACGGGCAGAGCCCGGGGGAGACCTTCCTGACCCGCTACGGGCTGTCCCTGGGCAATCTGGTGCGGGCGGGCTGCGGGCTGCCCGTGCCGCGCAAGGTGCGGCGCACGCACAGCGGTGCCGAGGCGCGGGCGGCGGTACGGGCGGCGCTGCGCCGGCCGGTCGAGGAGGGCGCGGAACAGCACCGGCCGCCCGCCAGCCGCCGGTCCGAACCGCTGGTCCTCGCGTCCGGGAACCTCGGACTCGTCTCGTTCCCCGACGTGCCGCACCGGATGAGCCGGGAGGAGATCGACGCCCGTCACCCGGCGCTGCTGACCACCCTCGCCAACCATCCCGGCATCGGCTTCCTGCTGGTGCGCAGCGAGGAGCACGGCGGACTGGTGCTCGGGGCGCACGGCGCCGAGGTGCCGCTCGACGCCCTGGACGACGACCCGGGGCCGCTGGCCGACTTCGGTCCGGGCGCCGCCGACGCCGTACGGCGCACGCACTCGTTCCCGCACACCGCCGACATCATGGTCAACTCCTGGTACGAGCCCGCCGAGGGCGAGGTGCTCGCCTTTGAGGAGCAGATCGGCTCGCACGGCGGGCTCGGCGGCGCGCAGGGCCGCCCCTTCCTGCTGTCGCCGCTGACGCTGTCCGCACCGGTGGAGGACGGCGCCGACCTGGTCGGCGCCGAACAGGTCCACCACGTCCTGCGACGCTGGCTGCGCGAGTCCCTGGGCCCGCAGGTACCCCAGACGGAAGGACGGGGCAACCGGCGAGCGGCCTGACGGCTGCCGCCGGGATCCGGCGCCGGGAAAGCCTGACGGCTGTCGCCGGGGCCCGCTTCCGGGAAGCCTGACGGTTGCGGCTGCGGCTGCGGCTGCGGTTGCGGTTGCGGTTGCGGCTGCGACTGCGGCTGCGACTGCGGCCCGGCCCGGCCCGGCCCGGGGAAGCCTGACGGTCGCCGCCGGGACCCGGCCCCGGGGAAGCCCGACGGCCGCCGCCAGGCCCCGGCCCCGGGAAAGTCTGACGGCCGTCGCCGGGACCCGGCCCGGGGAAGCCTGACGGTCGCCGCCGGGACCCGGCCCCGGGGAAGCCCGACGGCCGCCGCCAGGGCCCGGTCCCGGGAAAATCGGCTGCGGTGAACGCCACTCGCCGCCCACACTGTCCGTGCCGGACGTCCGTACGCCCGGACGTCCGTGCCGGTCACCGCGCTCCGCGCGTCCCCCGTCGAACCCTCACCGTCCTTACAAGGAGTCCTCGCGTGCAGGCCGCCGTCACCGTCACTCCCGCCCGGGTGCCCGAGCTGCTGCTCGGGCTCGCCACCGTGCGGCCGGTCTTCGTCTGGGGCGCGCCCGGGATCGGGAAGTCGTCCCTGGTGCGGCAGTTCGCCGAGTCGCTGGGGCTCGAGTGCGTGAGCCTGCTGGGAACGCAGCTCGCGCCCGAGGACCTGATCGGCGTCCCGCAGATCCGCGACGGGCGCTCGGTGTTCTGCCCGCCGGAGTCCATCGCCCGCGACGAGCCGTACTGCCTGTTCCTGGACGAGCTGAACGCGGCGACGCCGGACGTGCAGAAGGCGTTCTACTCGCTGATCCTGGACCGCCGCATCGGCAGCTACGAGCTGCCCAAGGGCTCGATCGTCATCGGCGCGGGCAACCGCGCCACGGACAACGCGCTGGCCCGCCCGATCGCCTCCGCGCTGGTCAACCGCCTCACCCACGTACACCTGGAGGCGTCCCCGAAGGACTGGCTGGTGTGGGCCGCAGGGAACGGCATCCACCCGTGGGTCCTGGACCACCTCACCGACCGGCCCGACCACCTGTGGTCCAAGCCGCCGAAGACCGAGGAGCCGTTCTCCACGCCGCGCTCCTGGCACATGCTCTCCGACGCCCTGCACTCCTTCGGCACGGACCTCGACGAGGAGACCCTGAAGGTCGTCGCGCACGGCACCCTGACCCCCGCGCACGCGGTCGCCTTCTGCGGCTACGTCAAGATCGTGCGCAGCCGCTTCGGCATCGAGGCCATCATCAAGGGCGACGCCTCCTGGCCGCACCGCCCGCGCGACCGTGACCTGCTCTACTACCTCGCCGAGTCGTTCCGCGGCCGCCTCGTCAAGGAGCTGCCCGCCAACCGCGAGCACGTCTCGGCGCAGAGCCGCCAGCAGGCTCACCGCGCCAAGTCGCTGCTCGTGCAGCTCGCCGAGATATCCGTCGAGGTCGCCCAGAGCGTCATCGCCTCCGACCCCGACGGCAACCCGGTGCTGCCCGCCTGGTTCCTGGTCGAGGCGGCCCGGGACATGCCGCGTCTGGTGGAGGCGCGCAAGTGAGCGGCGGGCGCCGGAAGTCCGGCAAGAAGGAGCCCAAGGACCCCGCCGCCGAGGCGTGCGCGGCCGGGGTGCGGATCCTGAAGGCCAACCCGGCGCTCGCGGCGATCGAGTACGAGGGCTGCCGCCTGGAGGACTGCCGGCTCGCGCCGCGCGGCGGCCTGGTCCGCGTCACCTCCAACGGCAACGTGCACATGCACCCCACCCGCCGCGCCGACCCCGCCGAGTGGGCGTGGGCCCTCGCCCACGCCCTGCTCCACCTCGGCTTCGGCCACGTCCCCGCCGCGGCCGGCGAGCGCGTTCAGCCCGACCGCTTCGACCTCGCCGCCCGCTGCGCCGTCGTCAACCGCTTCCTGCTCACCTTCCCGGTCGGCCGCCCGCCCGACGACCTGCCCGCCGCCTACCCGGACGGCGACGAGGAGCAGCTCGCCGCCCGCTGGCGCCAGGACGGCATCCCGGCCGCGTACGAGCACTGCGGTACGGCGGGGACCGAGCCCGACCAGCTCCTGACGCCGTGGAACGGCTGGAACGGCCGGCCCCCGGACTGGCAGCTCGCCTTCGCGACGGCCCTGACCGGCACCATGTCCACCGCGCTCGACCTGGCCGGCGGCCGGCGCGACGCGATGACCGGCGGCCCCACCCGGCTGCGCCCCTGGGAGCGGGCGCTGAGCTGGTTCGTCTCCTCGTACCCGCTGCTCGGCGGGATCGCGGCCGGGATCACCCTCGTCGCCGACGCCGAACTGGCCCGCGCGCACGGCATCCAGGTCGCCGCCGTCGACGCGGACGCGGGCGAGATCTACCTCAACCCGCTCCAGCAGCTCGGCGACGAGGAATGGCGGTTCGTACTCGCCCACGAGATGCTGCACGCCGCGCTGCGCCACGGCGACCGCTGCGGCGGCCGGGACCCGCACCTGTTCAACGTCGCCTGCGACTACGTCGTCAACGGCTGGCTGCACGAGATGCGGATCGGCACGATGCCCCACGGGCTGCTGTACGAACCGCGGTTCAAGGACCTGTCCGCCGAGGAGGTGTACGACCGGATCGTCCGCGACGGGCGCCGGATCCGCCGGCTCGCCACCCTGCGCGGCAAGGGCGCGCGCGACATCCTCGGCGCCCCGCTCGGCCCGCCGCGCGACTACGTCGACCTCGACGAGTTCTTCCGCCGCGGCCTCGCCCACGGCCTGGACCTGCACCAGCAGCAGGACCGCGGCTTCCTGCCGGGCGGCCTGGTGCAGGAGATCCGGGCGCTCAGCCACCCGCCGCTGCCCTGGGACGCCCGTCTCGCCCGCTGGTTCGACGAGTACGTGCCGCGCCCCGAGCCCGTCCGCAGCTACGCCCGCCCCGCCCGCCGCCAGGCCGCCACCCCCGGCATCCCGCGCGCCGGACGTTACTTCCCGCCCGAGGAGATCGCCCGCTGCACCTTCGGCGTCGTCCTCGACACCTCCGGCTCGATGAGCAGCACCCTGCTGGGCAAGGCGCTCGGCGCCATCGCCTCCTACGCCGGGGCCCGGGACGTACCGGCCGCCCGCGTCGTCTTCTGTGACGCGGCCCCGTACGACGCGGGCTACCTCCCGGTGACGGAGATCGCGGGCCGCGTCCGGGTGCACGGGCGCGGCGGTACGGTCCTCCAGCCCGGGATCGATCTGCTGCGCCGGGCCGACGACTTCCCGCCGGACGCGCCCGTCCTGGTCATCACCGACGGGCAGTGCGACGTGCTGCGGGTGCGGCGCGAGCACGCGTACCTGATCCCGCAGGGCGCGCGACTGCCGTTCACCGCACGCGGGCCGGTCTTCCGGGTGAGCTGAGCGGGGATGTGATCGGATGGTCCCGCACACCAACACCCCGGCAACGGGGCCACCCTGAAAGGAACAACCGTGGCTACCACGCGCTCCGCACACACCGTCTGGGAAGGCAACCTGCTCGAGGGCAACGGTGTCGTCACCTTCGACTCCTCCGGCATCGGCGAGCAGCCCGTGTCGTGGCCGTCGCGCGCCGAGCAGGCCAATGGCAGGACCAGCCCCGAGGAGCTGATCGCCGCCGCCCACTCGAGCTGCTTCTCCATGGCGCTCTCGCACGGCCTGGCCGGCGCGGGCACGCCGCCCACCAAGCTCGTCACCTCGGCGGACGTCACCTTCCAGCCGGGCGAGGGCATCACCGGCATCCACCTCACCGTCGAGGGCACGGTGCCGGGCCTGGACGAGGAGGGCTTCGCCGCCGCCGCGGAGGACGCCAAGAAGAACTGCCCGGTGAGCCAGGCGCTGTCCGGCACGAACATCACGCTGTCGGCGAAGCTGGCCTGACCCACGCCGCTCCGCGTCGCTCCACCCGTACGGAACGCTCGTACGCCCAGGTGCCGCGTCCTCCCCGGAGGGCGCGGCACCCGCTTGTCCGCACCCGGCAGCCGAATCGGCCCATTGACAAGACGGCACTCAAGTTTTGTGCTGGAGTCCGGGCAGTTCCGGATGGAAGGCCGGAAGGGTCGGACAGGTCGGAAGGGTCGGAAGGGGAGGGACATGGCACGTGCGGTGGGGATCGATCTCGGTACGACGAACTCGGTGGTGGCCGTCCTGGAAGGCGGTGACCCCACCGTCGTCGCCAACGCCGAGGGCGCGCGCACCACGCCGTCCGTGGTGGCGTTCGCCAAGAACGGCGAGGTCCTGGTCGGCGAGGTGGCCAAGCGCCAGGCCGTGACGAACGTCGAGCGCACCGCGCGCTCGGTCAAGCGGCACATGGGCGAGACCGACTGGCGCTTCCCCGCGAAGGGTTCGGTGGACGGCACCCGCTACACCGCCCAGGAACTCTCGGCCCGGGTGCTGCAAAAACTCAAGCGGGACGCGGAGTCCTACCTCGGCGAGGACGTCACGGACGCCGTGATCACCGTCCCCGCCTACTTCGACGACGCCCAGCGCCAGGCCACCAAGGAGGCGGGCGAGATCGCGGGCCTGAAGGTGCTGCGGATCATCAACGAGCCGACCGCCGCCGCGCTCGCCTACGGCCTCGACCGCGGCGAGGAACAGACCGTCCTCGTCTTCGACCTCGGCGGCGGCACCTTCGACGTGTCGCTCCTGGAGATCGGTGACGGCGTCATCGAGGTCAAGGCCACCAACGGCGACACCCGGCTCGGCGGCGACGACTGGGACCAGCGGATCGTCGACCACCTCGTCAAACGGTTCAAGGGCGCGTACGGCATCGACCTCGGCAACGACAAGATGGCGCTGCAACGGCTGCGCGAGGGCGCCGAGAAGGCCAAGATCGAGCTGTCCAGCTCCTCCGAGACGACGGTCAACCTGCCCTACATCACCGCCTCCGCCGAGGGCCCCCTCCACCTGGACGAGAAGCTGACGCGCGCCCAGTTCCAGGAGCTCACCGCCGATCTGCTCGACCGCTGCAAGACCCCCTTCCACCAGGCCGTCAAGGACGCGGGCGTCAAGCTGTCCGAGGTCGACCACGTCATCCTGGTCGGCGGCTCCACCCGGATGCCCGCGGTGACCGACCTGGTGAAGGAACTGACCGGCAAGGACCCGCACAAGGGCGTCAACCCCGACGAGGTCGTGGCGGTCGGCGCCGCCCTCCAGGCCGGTGTCATCCGCGGCGACGTCAAGGACGTGCTGCTCCTCGACGTCACCCCGCTGTCCCTGGGCATCGAGACCAAGGGCGGCATCATGACCAAGCTGATCGAGCGCAACACGACCATCCCCACCCGGCGTTCGGAGATCTTCACCACGGCCACCGACAACCAGCCGTCGGTCGGCATCCAGGTCTTCCAGGGCGAACGCGACATCGCCGCGTACAACAAGAAGCTCGGCGTCTTCGACCTCACCGGACTGCCGCCCGCGCCGCGCGGCGTGCCGCAGATCGAGGTGGCGTTCGACATCGACGCCAACGGGATCATGCATGTCTCGGCCAAGGACCTCGCCACAGGGCGCGAGCAGAAGATGACCGTCACGGGCGGCTCCGCGCTGCCCAAGGACGACATCGACCGCATGATGCGCGAGGCCGAGCAGTACGCCGACGAGGACCGCAAACGCCGCGAGGCCGCCGAGACCCGCAACCAGGCCGAGCAACTCGTCTACCAGACCGAGAAGTTCCTCCGCGAGAACGAGGAGCGGGTGCCGTCCGAGACCCGTACCGAGGTCGAGTCGGCGGCCACGGAGCTGAAGAACCTGCTGGCGGAGGAGGCGGACACCGCCGCCCTGCGGGCCGGCGTGGAGAAGCTGGCCTCGGTCAGCCAGCGCATGGGCCAGGCCATGTACGCCCAGGCCCAGCAACAGCCCCCGAGGCAGCCGGACGCCGAGCGGAGCGACGGGGACGACGAGGGGGTGGTGGACGCGGAGATCGTGGACGAGGAGAAGGAGAAGGGGAAGCCGGAGGGCTAGCGGCTCAGAACCGCTCGCGGTACTCCCGTAACAGATCCCTGGTCCGCTCCGCGGTGGCGGCCCGCGCCGACATGTGGTCCAGCACCTCCAGGTGCAGGGAGACCTCGGGCCGCGCGTCCAGATAGAGGGCGCCGGTCAGGTACTCGCTGTAGACCATGTCGGGCAGCTCCGGCTCCGCGAACCGGAACAGCGTGAACGAGGTGTACGTGCCCGGGTGCGGGCCGTCGGCGAACTCGGCGATCTGGAGGGTGATGTTGCGCTCCTCGGACGCTTCGAGCAGCCGGTCGATCTGGTCGCGCATCACCTCGCCGTGGATGCTCACGGGGCGGGCGAGCACGGTCTCGTCCATCATCACCCAGAAGTGCGGCGGGCGTTCGCGGCTGAGCAGCTTCTGCCGGGCCATGCGCAGCGACACGTGCCGCTCGATGTTCTCGGGGCCCGCCTCGCCGACCGTACCGGCCTCGAGGACCGCACGCGCGTAGTCCTCGGTCTGGAGCAGACCGGGCACGAAGTGCGGCTCGTAGGACCGGATGATGCTGGCGGCGCCCTCCAGGCTGATGTGCATGCTGAACCAGTCCGGCAGCACGTCCTGGAACCGCTGCCACCACCCCGGCCGGTTCGCCTCCTCGGCCAGCGCGACGAAGGCCGCCGCCTCGTCCTCGGGCACGGAGTAGGTGCGCAGCAGCATCTGCACGTACGGGATTTTGAGGGCGACCTCGGCCATCTCCATCCGCCGGACGGTCGCCGCGGCCACGTGCAGGACGCGCGCGGCCTCCTCCCGCCTCAGCCCGGCACCCTCCCGCAGTTCCTGCAGCCGCCGGCCGAGCACCACCTGCCCCACCGTCGGCGCGGGCCGCCGTTCACTCACGCCACGCCTCCCCGAGCGCCGAAGTCCCCGTGCAGTGTGCCATGTTCAGGATCCGGCCTCACGAATCCGGCCGCCGCACACCGGCCCCGCAGGCCACTGGAGCGACTCATGCCACCCTCATGAGCAGGTACTTCGCGGTCGCCGGATCCGCCGGAAGAAAGGTCTCGACGGCCAGCTCCGCGACCGTCACATCCATCGGGGTGTTGAAGGTGGCGATCGACGACACGAACGACAGGATCCGGCCGTCGTGCTCGATGACCATCGGCAGCGCGAAGTGCACGACGGACCCGGCCGTTTCCTCCTCCGGCCCGTCCGGCACCGGATAGGCGGCCACCTCCTCGTACAGAGCACGCAGCGGCGCCGAGCGGTGCAGAGCGATCTGCCGCTCCATCTGATCGAGCAGATGCCCGCGCCAGGCCCGCAGATTGCGGATGCGCGGCGCCAGCCCCTCCGGATGGAGGGTGAGCCGCATGGCGTTGAGCGGGGGAGTGAGCAGAGTCTCCGAGACCCCCTCCATCAGCATGCCGATGCCTTGGTTGGCGGCCACCACGTCGTAGGCGGCGTCGACCACGAGCGCCGGGTAGGGCTCGTACCCCTGGAGCAGCCGCTCGAGTCCCTGGCGGACACCGTCCAGCGAAGGATCGCCGAGCGGTGTCTCCCGGAACCGGGGCGCGAATCCGGCGGCCAGCAGCAGGGCATTGCGTTCGCGGACGGGCACGTCGAGGTGCTCGGCGAGCCGCAGCACCATCTCCTCGCTGGGCCGGGCCCGGCCGGTCTCCACGAAGCTGATGTGCCGGGCCGAGGACCCCGCGCGCAACGCCAGATCGAGCTGACTGACCCGCCGCCGCTCACGCCACCCCCGCAACAGAGGGCCGACGCCGGGGGCGGTGGACGGGGCGACGCCCCCGGAAGCGACACTGGTCATGAACAGGACGGTAGCCGAGAAGCGGAAAGGTATGTGAACGACATGTGGAGCGGACGGCTGTCCTGGGAGGCCGAGGCGGCCTACCGGGCCCGGGTACGAGGCTGTCTGCTCGGCGGGGCGGTCGGGGACGCCCTCGGCTACCCGGTCGAGTTCCACTCCCTGGGCCGGCTGCGCGCCGAACACGGGCCCAGGGGCGTCACGGGCCTGGTGCCGGACGGCCAGAACGCCGTGGGACGCGTCAGCGACGACACCCAGATGACCCTGTTCACGGTGGAGGCGCTCACGCAGGCCCACGCACGCGAACGCCGCAAGGGCATCGGCGGCGCCGCGCCCCAACTGGTCCGCGCGGCCTACGGACGCTGGCTCGACACCCGGACCAGGACCGGCCCCGCCGCGGATGTCCACAGCGGACTCGCCGCACAGCCCTGGCTGTACGCCCGCCGCGCCCCGGGCAACGCCTGCCTCTCCGGCCTCCAGCAGAACCACGTGCCCGACCCGTCGTCCGCCCTGGGCCGCCCGGGCCCGGTCAACCCGAACTCCAAGGGCTGCGGCACGGTCATGCGCTCGGCCCCCTTCGGCCTGACCCGCACCACCGGAACCCGAGCCTTCACCCTCGCTGCCCAATGCGCCCAGACAACGCACGGCCACCCGACCGGCTACTACGCCGCAGGCGCACTGGCGGCGATGATCGTCCACCTCATAGCAGGCGAGTCCCTGGAGAGCGCCGCACTCCGGGCATTGCGGCTGCTGGCCCGCCACCCCGGCCACGACGAGACCACGACGGCCCTGCACCGAGCACTGGACCTGGCCGCCGAGGGCGACCCGACCCCGGAGAAGCTGGAAGGTCTCGGAGCGGGCTGGACCGCCGAGGAAGCGCTCGCCATAGCGGTGTACAGCGCCCTGGCCGCGCCCTCGGTCGCCGAGGCGCTGCTGCTGTCCGTGAACCACTCGGGCGACAGCGACTCCACCGGCGCGATCTGCGGCAACCTCCTGGGCGCCCGCCACGGAGACCACGGACTGCCGCAGGAGTGGCTGGCACTCACCGAGGCCCGCGCGGAGATCACGGTACTGGCGGACGACTTCGCCAGTGAGTGCGCACGCAGCTGACCCGCCCCCCTCCGCACCCTGTGGCAAGGTGGGACCACCGCGCGTACCCCCTGCCTGGAGAGGACGGTCCCATGCCCGTCGAGCCGCTGTCGCAGAAGGACATCGAGGACCGGCTGGCGGAACTGCCCGGCTGGTCACTGGAGGGAGACCGGATCACCGTCTCCTACCGCCTCGGCTCACACTTCGCGGCGGCCGCGCTGGTCATGCACATCGCCCAGGTGCAGGACGACCTCGACCACCACTCGGACCTCACGCTCGGCTACAACTCCGTGTCCCTCTCGGTGAACACGCACAGCGCGGGCGGCACCGTAACGGAACGCGACTTCGAACTGGCCCACCGAGTGGCGGAACTGGCCCGCGCACACGGAGCGAGCTGACCACGGCCCCCACCACCCGCAGCCGCGTACGCACGGCCCCGATCCACCACCGTGCCGAGGCACCCGGCGAACCCGGCCCGCACCCGCCAGAAAACGCTTTCCCCGAGCGGCAACCCGCCCGCCCCGGGCGGCGACTGGGAGGACGGAACCCGTCCGTCCTCCCAGGAGGTCACCGTGCAGCACCCCCACCCGCACAGTCACCGCAGACGCAGGAACGGCCCCGTCCGGGCCGCCCTCTCCGTAGCCGCGGCCGCCGCCCTCGCCGCCGCGGGCCTCACCGCCCTCACCGCGACCCCGGCCGAGGCCGCGACCGCCCGGCAGGTCGAGAAGCTCGACCGCGGCCTGGTCAGCGTCTACACCGGCAGCGGCAACCTGATCAGCTGGCGCTGGCTCGGCACCGACCCGAACGACGTGTCGTTCAACGTCTACCGGGCCGGCACGCTGGTCAACTCCTCGCCGATCACCGGCTCCACGAACTACTTCCACTCCGGCGCCCCGAACTCCGCCGACTACACGGTCCGCGCGATCGTGAACGGCGTGGAACAGGCGGACTCCGAGCACGCCATCCAGTTCAGAGCCGGCTACAAGGACGTACCGATCTCCGCCCCCTCCGGCGGCACCACCCCGGACGGCGTCGCCTACACCTACGAGGCCAACGACGCCTCGATCGCCGACCTCGACGGCGACGGCGCGCTCGACTTCGTCCTCAAGTGGCAGCCCACCAACGCCAAGGACAACTCCCAGTCGGGCTACACCGGAAACACGATCGTCGACGGCATCAAACTCGACGGCACCCGGCTCTGGCGCATCGACCTGGGCAAGAACATCCGCTCAGGCGCGCACTACACCCAGTTCCAGGCGTACGACTACGACGGTGACGGCAAGGCCGAGGTCGCCATGAAGACCGCGGACGGCACCGTCGACGGCACGGGCGCGGTGATCGGCAGCTCCTCGGCCGACTACCGCAACTCCAGCGGTTACGTCCTGTCCGGACCCGAGTACCTGACCATGTTCAACGGCCAGACCGGCAAGGCCATGGGCAGCGTGGACTACGTACCGGCGCGCGGCACCGTCTCCTCCTGGGGCGACTCCTACGGCAACCGCGTCGACCGCTTCCTCGCGGGCACGGCCTACCTGGACGGCGCCCGCCCCTCCCTGATCGAGGCCCGCGGCTACTACACCCGTACGGTCATCGCGGCCTGGGACTGGCGGGGCGGCGCCTTCACCCGCCGCTGGACCTTCGACACCAACTCCTCGACCAACACGGGCAAGGGGTACGACGGCCAGGGCTCGCACAGCCTCTCCGTCGGCGACGTCGACAGCGACGGCAAGGACGAGATCGTCTACGGCGCGATGGCGGTCGACGACAACGGCAACGGCCTGTGGACCACCAAGACGGGCCACGGCGACGCACAGCACCTCGGCGACCTGGACCCGTCGCACACGGGCCTCGAGTACTTCAAGGTCTCCGAGGGCACCAGCCAGCCCGCCGAGCTGTACATCAACCCGGCGAACGGCACCGTGAACTGGCAGCTCGCCGCCTGCTGCGACAACGGCCGCGGCGTCGCGGGCGACATCTACGCGGGCAACGACGGCGCGGAGGTCTGGTCGGCCTCCGACACCTACATCCGCGACGAGGCCGGGGCGACCAAGGGCCGTGAGCCGTCCTCGGTCAACTTCCTGTCCTGGTGGGACGGCGACACCGTCCGCGAACTCCTGGACGGCACCCACATCGACAAGTACGGCACCTCGTCGGACACCCGCCTGCTGACCGGCTCGGACGTGCACTCCAACAACAGCACCAAGGCGACCCCGTCGCTGTCCGGCGACATCCTCGGCGACTGGCGCGAGGAGGTCGTCTGGCCCACGACGAACAACACGGCACTGCGCATCTACAGCACCCCGTACGAAACGACCACGAAGATCACCACGCTCCTGCACGACACGATGTACCGCACGGGCCTGGCCTGGCAGAACACGGCCTACAACCAGCCCCCGCACCCCAGCTTCTTCCTGGGCAACAAGATGGCGACGGCACCGAGGCCGACGGTGTACACGCCGTAGACGGGACAAGCCGTAGCCAGGACAACACGAAGGGCGCGTGCCGCAAGACGGCACGCGCCCTTCTCTCGCCACGGTCAGGACACCGTGCAACTCTCCTCACCCGACTTGAAAGCCGACGGCTTCCCGTTGACCCCCGTCCAGCTCCCGGTGAACCCGAAGCTCACCGAAGACCCGGCCGCCACCGTCCCGTTCCAGCTCACGTTCTTCACCGTCACCGCGGCCCCCGACTGGCTGAGGTCGCCGTTCCACAGCTGGCTGATCTGCTGCCCGTCGGCGAAGGACCAGCCCAGCGACCATCCGCTCCAGGCGGCGCCACCGGTATTGGCGAGCGTCACGTCGGCCTGGAACCCGCCCGACCACTGGTTGGTGACCTTGTAGGTGACCGCACAGGCTCCCGTCGGCGTGGGATCCGTGCCGCCACCCCCGTCCCCGCCTCCGCTGGTGTCGGAGGTGTCGCCGTAGATGACACCGCGCCCATTGGTCGACACGTACACGCGCCCGTACACCCGCGGATCGCCGGTGATGGCCGCGCCGGTCCAGCCCCACTGGTGGGCGTCGTCGTTGACGCGGGTCCAGCTCGCGCCCTTGTCGGTGGAGCGGAAGATACCGCGCACCCCGCCGATCCTGGCGCTGGTGAAGAGCGTCTGGTACGAGGCGCCGGTGGCCGCCTTGCCGAAGCCGATGGTGTCGGCCTGCTCGACGTTGGAGAGCTTGGTGAAGCTTGTGCCCCCGTCGGTGGAGTGCCACAGCCCGTACGCGCCGTCGCTCGCCCCGCCGGCCAGCCAGATGTCGCCCTTCGTGCCGGGCAGCGCCTTGAACCGGACGCTCTCCCCACTGGGCAGACCACTGGCCGCCGAAGCCGTGAACGTGGCGCCGCCGTCCGAACTGACGTAGAACTTCCCGGCCGCGAACCCGTAGAAGGTCTTGGCGTCCACCCGGTCCGACTCCACGACCGCACCGGCGGGTATCCCGCTGGACGCGGCCCACGACGACCCGAACCCGGTCGTGTACTGCACACCCGTGCCCGCCGGACTCCACACGAAGCGGCTGCCGTCCGAGGCCGCTGCGACCGTGCCCCCACCACTGACCCCCGACGGGTCGGTGCCCGCGAACCAGTTGGCGCCGTTGTCGGTCGAGAACGCCACATGCGGCCCGGAGTCGAGATTGCCGACCCGTACCACCGTGTTCGGATTGGTCTCGGCGAAGTCGAGACTGGTCGTGGAGGTGAAGTTCGGCGAGGTGTACATCATGGACGGCACCTTGGTGAGGTCCGTGTGCCGGAACCCGCCGATGTCACCGAGCGCACTGAACAACTGCGCGCCGCCGGACGGCGGAGCGGCCAGGTCATTGACCGCCGTCTCCTCCAGCCCCTGCACCATAGGCTTGATGGTGAACTGACTCCCGCTGTCCCAGTTGGTCAGATTCTCGGTGCCATAGACCGTCGCGCCCGTCCCGTACATCATCCGGGCCGAGTCGAAGGGATCGATCTCCAGCGCCTCGGTCATCCACCCCAGCTTCGGCGTCTGTTCCGGCGGCGATGGATTGGCGCCCCAGGTCAGCCAGGGCGAGGAGGAGACGTCCATGGTGAAACGGTTGGACCGATTGGGATAAGAGGTGTAATCCCAAGCCTTCGTCCAACTGCCACCACTGTCGGTGGTCCGGAAGATCTGGGTGTCCGGCCACCAGGAGCTGTACGCGGTCGCCATCACCGTGCCCGGATGCTGCCGGTCCACGGTCAGCCCGCTGAAGCCGTAGTAGGTGTCGGCCTCGGCGACGGGGCTGATGTCCGTCCAGGTCCCGGTGGCGGTCGCGTAACGCCAGAGCTGCCCCTTGCCGCCGTCGTAGGGTCCGCCCTTGTCGCTGTAGGCGAGGTACAGATAGCCGTTCTTGGCGTCCAGTACACCCTTGTGCGCGAGATACCCGGTCGGCTGCCCGGCGACCCGTTCCCACGTGGCCCCGGCATCCGTCGACCGGTACACCGAGTTGTTCAGGTCGGCGACCCCGACGTACACCGTCCTGGTCGCGCTCCCCGACGTACCCGTGGACTCGTCGAAGGTGACCCAGACGATGCCTTGGTTGTCGTTGGCGTAACCACTCGTGTCGGTCGGATCCTGCACGTAGTTGCCGGCGTTCGGGAAATTGGTGACCTGCGACCAGTTCGCACCCGAGTCGGTCGAGCGCCACAGCCCCTTGCCGCTGGGCGCCCCCAGATACAGCACGCTGTTCTTGTTCGGGTCGACGGCGAGGCGCTCGCCCATGCCGCGCCCGGGCATGTTGCCGCCGAGCTTGAACGGCAGGTCCGTCTTCTGCCAGCTCGCGCCCCGGTCCGAGGAGCGCAGCACGGCCCCGTTCGTCGGGTCCCAGCTGTTGGTGTACGTGCCGACGGCCGCGTACACCTTGTTCGGGTCGGCGGAGTCCGAGGCCAGGCTGACCACGCCGGTGTGGCCCCAGTCGGCCCAGCCGACCGAGTCGAGCAGCGGGGTCCAGGTCTTCGACGACTGGTTCCAGCGGTAGGCGCCGCCGATGTCGGTGCGGGCGTAGGCGAGGTTCTTCTCGGAGCGGTTGAAGACGATGCCGGGCACGAAGCCGCCGCCGTCGATCCGGGCGTTCTTCCAGGTGTACGTGTCCGCCGCGAGCGTCGTCTTCGGGGCGGAGGCGGCCAGTGCGGGCGGGGTGCCCGCGAGCAGGCCGGCGGCCAGTGCCAGGACGGCCGTGAGGATGCGGGTTCTTCGCACGGGGGGTCCTTTCCGGGAAAGGTGGGGGAAGCGGGGGCCGTCACAACAGCCCAAGGCCGGGCGGCCCCCCGTGCGGGTGGGGGCCGCCCGGCGCGGTACGCGGAGCTGTAGCGGGGACTATTCGAGGAGCTCCGCGTACGAGCCCATGGCGAGTGCGATGTCCGCCTGGGCCCAGAACCGGTGGTACGTGAACGAGGGCGCGGCGCCGCCCGCGAGATAGCTCTCGATCTTCGACCACGCCGGGTCGTCCTCGTAGAAGGACCTCAGCGAGGCGAAGGTCGACGAGGAGTTGATGGTGTCGCCGTTCGGCATCTTCCCGGTCCAGCCGCTGGGGACGTACACGGTGTCGTCGAACCGGTTGTAGTCGGCGCGGGTCTCCGGGACGGCGATGCCGAGGTCGTCCTGGTAGTTGTCCCACATGCCGTCCAGGAGCGCCTTGGCCGTGGTCGCGGCCTCGGTGTCACCGGACTTGTCGGCGTAGTACGTCAGGGTCTTGGCGTACGCGGCCGCCACGCCCACGTCGTTGGTGTAGTCGGCGACGGTGACGTGCAGCGAGCTGTTGGCGCCGGGGCTGGAGGCGTTCCAGGTGTCCGGGGCGCCGGACCACTGGAGCGTGGAGGGGATCTGGTAGGTGCCGTCCGGGTTGATCGTGGTCTTGGACAGCGCCCAGTCGACCCATTTGTCGAGGACCGTCTTGGCGGTGGCGTTCCCCGTCTGCTGGTAGTACTCGGCGACGCGTTCCATGGACCACGCCTGGAAGCCGAACCACTGGTTGGACGGCGGGTCGTGGTACACGGGCTGCTGGTCGTAGTACATGCCGTAGAAGGTCGGGGTGCCGCTCGGCGGGGTCGCGTAGCGGCCCGCCCAGCTGTTGGTGGCGCCGCCCGCGATGGCGCCCTCGTTGGACTGGAGCCAGCGGTAGAACTCCATCTGCCGGGTCAGCGACGTGGCCCAGTCCGCCTGCCCGGTCGCCGACTTCGGCTTCAGGTCGGCGTAACTGCTGAGCGCGTAGGCGGCCAGCGGGTTCTGGTAGCCGCCGTGGGTGTGGCTGGAGCCGATGCGCCAGGCCCAGCCCGCCGAGGTGTCGGTGGCGCCGCCCCAGGCGTAGTACCAGGAGAGCAGGTAGTGCGAGGCGTCCTTGCCGGTGCCCGCGGCGCACGCGGACGGACCGACGCAGTTGCCGATCTTCTTGAAGTACTTGTCGTACATGGCGTAGCGCAGATAGTCGCCCATCTTCGCCGCCTTGCCGACGGTCGCGGAGACGTCGGAGCCCTTGCCCTGCTCCTTGGCCCAGATGTCGGCCCAGTAGGCGGCCTGCACGGCCCGTGCGTCGGCGTCGGGCGCGTCGGTGTACTTCCACTGCTTGGCGTACGAGGAGTCGCCGGTGAACAGGTCCAGGTAGCCGTTGGTGCCGCCGTACTTGAAGGCGTCACAGGTCGGCTGCGGGACCGTCTCCCAGACGGACTCCTGGGCGCCGCGCTGGAAGGTGTTGATGTAGGACGGGCCGGTGTCCGTCGGGCCCGCCTCGCACTTGCCGGGCGAGTTGCCGTAGCCGTAGACGTTGTCGACGTCCTGGAGCCAGTGCATGCCGTACACGTCGTCCGTGCCGTAGGCGCTCTTCAGCTCGGCCGCGATCGGGTCGGAGCCGACGGAGACGGACGGGTCCAGCGCGGCCGGGTACTGGTTCGGGGTGTCGTACTCGGGCGCGTAGGTGGCCGGTTTCGAGGCGGTGTAGAAGGAGTTCGTCGGCTGGTCGGCGTGCGTGGGGATCATGTACGTCTCCATGGTCGTCCACGCGGCGTTGAACTTGGACCAGTCGCCGGTGACCTTCCCGTACATGGCCTGGAGCCACAGCAGATAGCTGTACGCCTCCGACGTTGTCTCGTGCCCCTGGTCGGGGGCCTCGACGATCAGCGTCTCGACCGAGTGGTACGGCACACCCTCGGGGGAGAAGTAGCCGTTCGCCGGGTCGGTGATCTTCCCGTAGAGCTCCAGGAAGCGGGCGTCGTACTCCGTCGACGCGGCCAGCTGGGTCACCGTGACCGTGGCGGCGGCATGGCCGTTCGCCGAGGCCGTGAAGGTGGCCGAACCCGTGCCCGAGGCGGCCGCGGTGACGGTCACCTGTTGCGCCGTGTTCCAGTTCGACGGGGTGAACGTGAGCGACGAGCCGCCGGTGACGGACAGGCCCGTGTTGCCCGCCGTACGGGCGACGGAGACCGTGACGTTCGCGCTCGGCTGGGTCGACAGCTTCACGCCGAAGGTGCCGGTCTTGCCCTGCTGGACGCCGAGCTGCGAGGGGCTCGCCACCACGGCGGGGCCCGAGGCGACCGTGATGCCGACCGGGGTGGAGTCGGCCGAGGCGCCCAGGCTGTCGTACGCCTTCGCCACCAGCGAATGACTGCCCACGGTCAAGCCAGAGGCCGAGTACGAGTAGGGCGAGCTGGTGTCGGTGCCGAGCAGCGTCGTGTCGTCGTAGAACTCGACCTTGCTGATCGTCGCGCCGTCCGCCGCCGCGGCCGTCGCCGCCAGCGGGACCGCGTCGCCCTGGGAGTAGACGGCGCCCGCGGCGGGGCTGGTCAGCACGGTGACCGGCGGCTGGTGCGCACCGGTGCAGGTGGTGCCGTTCACGGCGTACGAGGCGGGCGCGGTGTTGGTGCCGCTGTAGGTGAACTGCGCCCCGGTGGTGACCGCGGCCCCGGCGGCGATCGTCCCGTTCCACGACACGTTCTTCGCGGTGACCGTCTTGCCGGACTGCGACCAGGTGCCGTTCCAGCCGTTGCTGAGGGTCTGGTTGCCCGTGTACGCGTACGTCAGGGTCCAGCCGCTGATGGCCTCCGTGCCGCGGTTGGTGATCGTCAGGTCCGCGGTGAAACCGGAACCCCAGTCGTTGGTCTTGTAGTCGACGCTGCACTGGACGGCCGCCGCCTGAGCGGACGTCGTGCCGGTCGCCAGCGTGGTCAGCGGCAGTGCGAGCGCCGCCACCACGGCTGTCCATAATCGCCGCACGGTGCGGCGTCTTGGCCGGGGGTGCATGTGCTGGTTCCTCCTTGCGGCTCGGAGATGGGGGAGGAGCAACAAGCCTTGAACCAGTGGGAGCGCTCCCATATTGATGAGGGGGGTCTGAGGGGTCAAGGTGCTCGAAGAGTCGAAATGATTCGATAGATCAACTCTGTTACTCGTCTGTTCTTTACCGTGACTTGGCGCTAGCTTCATCGGCACCAGTGGGAGCGATTCCGTTCAGTCGACGCGCCGGACACGGCGTGCCCGAGCTGCAAGGAGTCGCTCATGCGACACCCCCCGCGTTCGGCATATTTCTTAACGGTCGGCGCCGCGGTCGCCCTCATCGGCACCGCGATAGCGCCGGTCGTCACGGCTTCAGGAGCCGCACCCGCGTGCACGGTGGAGTACTCCGTCACCAGCCAGTGGGACAGCGGCTTCCAGGGTGCCGTGCAGGTCACCAACAACACGGCGGCGGTGAACAGCTGGAGCCTCGTCTTCGACTTCGCCGGCGGCCAGAAGCTCACCCAGGGCTGGAACGCCAAGTGGTCCCAGTCCGGCACCACCGTCACCGCGGCCAACGAGAACTGGAACGGCCCGCTGGCCTCCGGAGCGAGCGTCAGCGCCGGCTTCATCGCCTCGTGGTCGGGGAGCAACGCCGTACCGACGGGCTTCAGGCTCAACGGCACGGCCTGCAACGTGGACGCTGAGGACCCCTCCCCGTCGCCCACGCCCTCGCCCTCGCCGAGCGACCCTCCGGCCACGGGTGAGCCGCCCGCGCTCAGCGTGTCCGGGAACAGGCTCGTCGACGCGAGCGGCGCCACCCGCCGCATGCTCGGCGTCAACCGCTCCGGCGGCGAGTTCATGTGCGTGCAGGGCTACGGAATCTTCGACGGACCGGTGGACGACGCCGCCATCGAGGCGATCGCCGACTGGAAGGCGAACACCGTCCGCATCCCGCTGAACGAGGAGTGCTGGCTCGGCCTGTCCAACATCAAGGCGGAGTACGGCGGCGCCGACTACATCTCCGCGATCAAGGACCTGGTCGCGCGGGTGGAGGCGCACGGCATGACGCCGGTGGTCGAACTCCACTGGTCCTACGGGCAGTACACCGGGAACTCCGCGGGCTGCTCGGACGTGCACGCGAGCTGCCAGAAACCGATGCCGGACGCGCAGTACACCCCGTCGTTCTGGACGTCGGTCGCCAGCACCTTCAAGGGCGACGCGGCCGTGGTGTTCGACCTGTTCAACGAGCCCTACCCGGACCGCGCCACTTCCACGGCCACCCAGGCGTGGCAGTGCTGGCGGGACGGCGGCACCTGCCCCGGCATCGGCTACGAGGTGGCCGGCATGCAGGACCTCGTGGACGCGGTGCGCTCCACCGGCGCGCGGAACCTGATCCTGGCCGGCGGCATCGCGTACTCCAACGACCTCAGCCAGTGGCTGACGTACAGGCCGGCCGATCCGGCGGGCAATCTCGCCGCCGCGTACCACGTGTACAACTTCAACACCTGTGCCAATGAGAGCTGCTGGAACTCCCAGCTCGCCCCGGTCGCAGCCCAGGTCCCGCTCGTGGCGGGCGAGATCGGCGAGAACACCTGCGCGCACTCCTTCGTGGACCAGGTCATGGACTGGTTCGACGCGCGCGGGCTCTCCTACCTCGGCTGGACCTGGAACACCTGGGACTGCTCCTCGGGACCGTCCCTGATCTCCGACTACAGCGGCACCCCGACGTCGTACGGCGCCGGGCTCCGCGACCACCTGCTCACCCTCGACACCACCGGCTGAACCAGCGAACGGAACCAACGGCACCAACGGAACCAACGGAACGGAACCAACGGAACCAACGGATAGGAAACCCGCACATGAGGCGTACCAGAACAGCACTGTTCGCGGCGCTCGCCCTGCTCGCAGGGGGCACGGGCACCGCAGCCGCGGCCATCCCGCCGGACCTCGGCGTGGCCGCCGTCCCGTGCACCGTCGACTACAAGGTGCAGAACCAGTGGGACACCGGCTTCACGGCCGCCGTCACCGTCACCAACAACTCGACCGCGAAGAGCTCCTGGTCGCTGAAGTGGTCCTACGCCGGCAACCAGAAGATCAGCTCCGGCTGGAACGCCAAGCTCAGCCAGAGCGGCACCGCGGTCACCGCCGCCAACGAGAGCTACAACGGCACGCTGGCGAGCGGCGGTTCGACCAGCTTCGGGTTCAACGCCACCTACAGCGGGACCAACGCGGCGCCCACCACGTTCACGCTGGACGGCGTGGTCTGCAACGTGGACGACGGCGGCGGCACCACGGACCCGGAGGACCCCGGCACCACCGCCCGGGTCGACAACCCGTACTCCGGCGCCAAGGTGTACGTGAACCCCGAATGGTCGGCGAAGGCCGCCGCGGAGACCGGCGGCAGCCGCATCTCCAACCAGCCCACCGGCGTGTGGCTGGACCGGATCGCGGCGATCGAGGGCGTGGGCAGCGGCATGGGCCTGCGCGACCACCTCGACGCGGCGCTCGCCCAGAAGGGCAGCGGCGAAGAGGTCGTCCAGCTCGTCGTCTACGACCTGCCGGGACGTGACTGCGCGGCCCTCGCCTCCAACGGCGAGCTCGGCCCGACGGAGATCGACCGCTACAAGAGCGAGTTCATCGACCCGATCGCGGCGATCCTGGCCGACTCCAAGTACGCGGGCCTGCGCATTGTCACCACCATCGAGATCGACTCGCTGCCGAACCTGGTCACCAACACCGGCAGCCGGGCCACCGCCACGGCCGCGTGCGACACGATGCTCGCCAACGGCAACTACGTGAAGGGCGTCGGCTACGCGCTGCACAAGCTGGGCGCGATTCCGAACGTCTACAACTACATCGACGCCGGTCACCACGGCTGGCTCGGCTGGGACGACAACTTCGCCCCGTCGGCCACCCTGTTCGCGCAGGCCGCCAACGCCGAGGGCGCGACCGTCGCCGACGTGCACGGCTTCATCACCAACACGGCGAACTACAGCGCCCTGAAGGAGAACAACTTCACCATCAACGACTCGGTGAACGGCACCTCCGTGCGCCAGTCCAAGTGGGTCGACTGGAACCGCTACGTGGACGAGCTGTCGTACGCCCAGGCGTTCCGCACCCAGCTGGTCTCCGCGGGCTTCAACTCCGGCATCGGCATGCTGATCGACACCTCCCGCAACGGCTGGGGCGGCAGCGCACGGCCCTCCGGACCCGGCGCCACGACCACCGTGGACACCTACGTCGACGGCGGCCGCTACGACCGCCGCATCCACGTCGGCAACTGGTGCAACCAGTCCGGTGCGGGTCTCGGCGAGCGTCCGCAGGCGTCCCCGGCGACCGGTATCGACGCCTACGTCTGGATGAAGCCCCCGGGTGAGTCCGACGGCTCCAGCACGGCCATCAGCAACGACGAGGGCAAGGGCTTCGACCGGATGTGCGACCCGACGTACACGGGCAACGCGCGCAACGGCAACAACATGTCCGGGGCACTGGCGAACGCGCCGCTGTCCGGACACTGGTTCTCCGCACAGTTCCAGCAGCTCATGGCGAACGCCTACCCGGCGCTCTGACCACCCCGCACAGGCGGCCCCTGCCCCTCCACGAGGGGGCAGGGGCCGCCGCCCGGAATTTGCCGTTCACGCAACAGGAGTGGCCGTTTCCGCGAGTGATGCCGCACGCTGTCAGCATCCGAACGGAAGGCGCGGACCCATGCCACACGGCCACGATCACCAGCACGGCCCCGGTCACCAGCACGGCCGGCTCCACCGGCACGACCACACGGAGGTCGACTTCGCCGAGATGCTCCCGCTGCTGGAGCTGGAGGCCGAGCTGTTCTCGCCGATGTACGCCGAGGCGGCCGACTGGCTGCGGCGGACCCGGCCGGAACCGGAGCTGATCGTTGACGCGGGCAGCGGCCCCGGCGTCGTCTCCTGCCTGCTCGCCGGTGCCTTCCCAGGCGCCCGCACGGTCGCCGTGGACGGGGTGCGGCCGCTGCTCGACCGTGCCGCGGAGCGGGCGGCACGGCTCGGGCTGGCCGACCGCTTCAGCACCCTGGAGGCCGAGCTGTCCGACGGCCTCGGCGACCTGTCCTACCCGGCCGACCTGCTGTGGGCCAGCAAGTCGCTGCACCACGTGGGCGACCAGCGGGCCGCGCTCGCCGGCTTCGCCCGCGCCCTGGCCCCCGGCGGGACCCTCGCCCTCCTGGAGGGCGGACTGCCCACCCGCTTCCTGCCGCGCGACATCGGCTTCGGCCGGCCGGGCCTGCAATCCCGGATGGACGCGGTGCACGAGGAGTGGTTCGCGCGGATGCGCGACGGGCTGCCCGGCGCGGTCACGGAGACCGAGGACTGGCCCGCCCTGCTGGCCTCCGTGGGCCTGAGGCCCACCGCGACCCGCACCTTCCTGCTCGACCTGCCCGCCCCGCTGACCCCCGAGGCGCGGTCCTTCGTCGTCGGCTCCCTGACCCGCCGCCGCGAGGGACTCGCCGACGGCCTCGACGCCGACGACCTCGCCACCCTCGACCGGCTCCTCGACCCGGACGACAAGGCGAGCGTCCACCAACGCCCCGACCTGTTCCTGCTGCTGGCGAACACCGTGTACGTGGCGGTCAAGGACGCCTAGAGCGCGTGGAACGAGGAGCGGGCGCCCCGGGGTGAACCGGGACGCCCGCTCCTGTGCGTCGGGACGCGGCGCCGCTAGTTGACGTCCGCCGGGTCGTCGCCCAGCCGCCGGTCCTCGTTCAGCGCGCTGATCGCCGCCATGTCCTCGGCGTCCAGCTCGAAGCCGAAGACGTCGAAGTTCTCCTTGATCCGGGACGGCGTCACGGACTTCGGGATCACCACGTTGCCGAGCTGGAGGTGCCAGCGCAGCACGATCTGGGCGGGCGTGCGGTCGTGCTTCTGCGCGATCGCCACGATCGCCGGGACCTCGAGCAGGCCCTTGCCCTGGCCGAGCGGGGACCACGCCTCCGTGGCGATGCCCTGCTCCGCGTGGTACTCCCGCAGCGCGCGCTGCTGGAGGTGCGGGTGCAGCTCGATCTGGTTGACGGCCGGGATCACCGACGTCGCCTCGATCAGCTTGTCCAGGTGCTCGGGCAGGAAGTTCGAGACGCCGATGGACCGCACACGCCCGTCCGCGAGCAGCTTCTCGAACGCCTTGTACGTGTCGATGTACGTGCCCCGGGCCGGCATCGGCCAGTGGATCAGGTACAGGTCCAGGTAGTCGAGGCCCAGCTTCTCCATGGAGGTGTCGAAGGCGCGCAGGGTCGAGTCGTACCCCTGGTCGCCGTTCCAGAGCTTGGTGGTGACGAAGAGGTCCGAACGGGGGATGCCGGACGCGGCGATCGCCTTGCCGGTGCCCTCCTCGTTGCCGTAGATCGCGGCGGTGTCGATGCTGCGGTAGCCGGCCTCGAACGCCGCGGTGACGGTCCGCTCCGCCTCGTCGTCCGGGACCTGCCAGACACCGAAGCCCAGCTGCGGCATCTCTGCGCCGTTGTTCAGGATGATCGGGGGAACCTTGCTCACGAGCTCTCGATCCTTCAGTCGTCGGGTGGTGCTCCCATCGTCAACGATCACGGCCCGTGGTGCATTCCTGACCGGCGAATTGCCCGCGGAACGTCGCCGGGGACGGCAGATTGGCCGATTCCGCACGCCTGGGTCCGGGGCGTGAGCGGGGCGTGACCGCGGCTGCGCGCGGCCCGGGATCAGGCGCGGTACAGCGCCTCGACCTCTTTGGCGTAGGCGTTCTCGATCGCCTTCCGCTTCAGCTTCAGCGACGGCGTCAGGAGCCCGTGCTCCTCGGTGAACTGGTGGGCCAGGATCCGGAAGGTGCGGATCGACTCGGCCTGGGAGACCAGCGTGTTCGCGGCGACCACCGCGCGCCGCACCTCGGTCTCCAGATCGGCGTCGCGCACCAGCTCGGCCGGGGTCATCCGCGGCTTGCCGCGCATCTGGAGCCAGTGCTCGACGGCCTCCCCGTCGAGAGTGACGAGCGCGGCGATGTAGGGCCGGTCGTTGCCGACGACGATGCACTGGGCGATCAGCGGGTGGTCGCGCACCCGCTCCTCCAGGATCCCCGGCGAGACGCTCTTGCCGCCGGAGGTCACCAGGATCTCCTTCTTGCGCCCGGTGATCGTGAGGAAGCCGTCCTCGTCGAGGGAGCCGAGGTCGCCGGTGGCGAGCCAGCCGTCGTGCAGGGCCGCGTCCGTGGACTTGGGGTCGTTGAGGTAGCCCTGGAAGACGTTGCCGCCGTTCAGCCAGATCTCGCCGTCGTCCGCGATGTGCACGGTGGTGCCGGGGATGGCCTGCCCGACGGTGCCGAAGCGGGTGCGCTCCGGCGGGTTGGCGGTCGCCGCCGCCGTCGACTCGGTGAGGCCGTACCCCTCGTAGATGGTGACGCCCGCGCCCGCGAAGAACAGCCCGAGCCGCCGGTCCATCGCGGAGCCGCCCGACATCGCGTGCTTGACCCGGCCGCCCATCGCCGCCCGCACCTTGGCGTAGACGAGCTTGTCGAAGACCTGGTGCTGCATGCGCAGCCCGGCCGACGGGCCCGGACCGACGCCCCAGGCCCTGGCCTCGATCGCGTCGGCGTAGCGCACGGCGACGTCGACGGCCTTCTCGAACGGTCCCGCCCTGCCCTCCTTCTCGGCCTTGCGGCGGGCCGCGTTGAACACCTTCTCGAAGATGTACGGCACGGCGAGGAAGAAGGTGGGCCGGAAGGCGGCGAGGTCGGGCAGCAGCGCGGCGGCGTTGAGCTGCGGCTGGTGGCCGAACCGCACCCGGCCGCGGATCGCGGCGACCTCCACCATCCGTCCGAAGACGTGCGCGAGCGGCAGGAACAGCAGGGTGGCCGCCTCGTCGCCGCGCTTGGAGTGGAACACCGGCTCGTAGCGCTCGATGACCGTGTCCGCCTCCCACATGAGGTTCGCGTGGGAGATCACACAGCCCTTGGGACGCCCCGTGGTGCCGGAGGTGTAGATGACAGTGGCGACCGACTCGGGGGTGACCGCGCGCCGGTGCCGGTGCACCACCTCGTCGTCGAGGTGCGCGCCCGCCTCGTACAGCTCCTGCACGGCGCCCACGTCCAGCTGCCACAGCCGGTGCAGCTGGGGCAGCCGGTCGACGACCGTGGCGATGGTCATCGCGTGGTCCTCGTGCTCCACCATGACCGCCGACACCTGGGCGTCGTGCAGCATCCAGAAGACCTGCTCCGCCGAGGACGTCGGGTAGACCGGCACCACCTGCGCGCCGATCGTCCACAGCGCGAAGTCGAAGAGCGTCCACTCGTAACGGGTGCGGCACATGATGGCGACCCGGTCGCCGAACCTGATGCCCTGGGCGAGGATCCCCTTGGCCAGGGCGAGGACCTCGTCGCGGAACTCCGCGGCGGTCACATCGCGCCACTGCCCCTGGGCGTCCTTGCGGCCGAGGGCCACGCGCAGCGGGTCCTGACGGGCATGTTCGAAGACGACGTCGGCCAGACCGCCCACCGGCGGCGCCGACGCCGACGGAGGGTTGGTGAACTCGCGCAATCCCCGCTCCTTGAGGCGCCCAGCACAGCGCCGTGAAAGCTACCCCACGGGGAGGCCGGGCGTCAGGCGTGCGAAAGGGCCCACAGGGGCCTCACACACACGGGTCGGCCGGGAGAGCGCCCGGGAAATGCGGCCACACCGGGAAGGGCCGGACAGATTACCTACGGTTCGGTAAGTTTCGGTGCCGTAATCTCCACCGAATCTGTACGCGCTGGTCACTGCCGGTGCAGCCGGTCGCCGCCGCTCAGAATCGCCGCCGCCAGGGCGTCCGCCGCACCCTGGGCGGCCGTGCCGCGCCGCCCGTGCACCAGCACGAAGTCGACCTCGCCCAGCTCCGGCAGCCCCGCCCGTTCCGGCATCCGGAACAGCCCCGGAGGGACCAGGCCCCGCGAGTGGGCCATCACGCCCAGGCCCGCGCGGGCCGCCGCGATCAGCCCGTTGAGACTGCCGCTGGTGCAGGCGATGCGCCACGGCCGGCCCTGGCGCTCCAGCGCCTCCAGCGCGAGGGCGCGGCTGATGCCCGGCGGCGGGTAGACGATCAGCGGTACCGGCCGGTCCGGTTCCAGGCGGAGCCGCTCGGCGCCGATCCAGACGAGCCTGTCGTGCCAGACCGGCTCGCCGCGCGGATCCTCCGGGCGGCGCTTGGCCAGCACCAGGTCAAGGCGTCCCGCCGCCAGCCGCTCGTGCAGCGTGCCCGACAGCTCGACCGTCAGCTCCAGGTCCACCTCGGGGTGGTCGTGCCGGAAGCCTTCGAGGATCTCCGGCAGCCGGGTCAGCACGAAGTCCTCCGACGCCCCGAACCGCAGCCGGCCGCGCAGCCGGGTCCCGGTGAAGAACGCCGCCGCCTGCTCGTGCACCGCGAGGATCCGCCGCGCGAAACCGAGCATGGCCTCGCCGTCCTCCGTCAGCTCCACGGAGTGGGTGTCCCGTGCGAAGAACTGCCGCCCGGCGGCGTCCTCGAGCCGCCGCACGTGCTGGCTCACCGTCGACTGGCGCAGCCCGAGCCGCCGGGCCGCCTGGGTGAAGCTCAGCGTCTGGGCCACGGCCAGGAAGGTGCGGAGCTGCGCGGGATCGTACATGCGTACGAGTCTATCGCGCTGTGCGATCACAGTAAGAGCGGTATACCGGATTCCCGATGACGGGCGCGGGGAGGACGATGGAGAGGGCACGACCTGACCGGAACCAGCGGCCGAAAGGCCGGCCGGCGGGGGTACCCGTAACCGGACCGGCAGCCCCGCCGGACCCCGCCGCACCGAAGCAGTGGAGCACCGTGAAACGCCTGCAATGGCCGAGTTGGATGCCGATAGACCCCTACATCCTGCTGTTGCTCGGGACGGTGGGGCTCGCGGCCCTGCTGCCCGCGCGGGACACGGCCGCCGACGTCGCCTCGGGCGCCTCCACCGCCGCCATCGCCTTCCTCTTCTTCCTGTACGGGGCGCGCCTGTCCACCCGGGAGGCGATGGACGGGCTGCGGCACTGGCGGCTCCACGTCACCGTCCTCGCCTGCACCTTCGTCGTCTTCCCGCTGCTCGGACTCGCCGCCCGCGGTCTGGTCCCGGTGCTCCTGACCCACCCGCTCTACCAGGGGCTGCTGTTCCTGACCCTGGTCCCGTCGACCATCCAGTCGTCGATCGCGTTCACCTCCATCGCGCGCGGCAACGTGCCCGCCGCGATCTGCGCCGGCTCCTTCTCCTCGCTCGCCGGGATCGTGATCACCCCGCTGCTCGCGGCGGCCCTGCTCGGCAACAGCGGCGGCGGGTTCTCCGCCGACTCACTGGTCAAGATCGTGCTCCAGCTCCTCGTCCCGTTCGTCGCCGGACAGCTGCTGCGCCGCTGGGTCGGCGGCTTCATCGCCCGGCACAAGCGGATCGTCGGCTACGTCGACCGCGGCTCGATCCTGCTCGTCGTCTACACCGCGTTCAGCGAGGGCATGGTGCAGGGCATCTGGCACCAGGTCAGCGCCGTACGGCTGGCCGCGCTGCTGGCCGTCGAGGCCGTACTGCTCGCCGTGATGCTGCTGCTCACCTGGTACGGCGCCAAGGCGCTGCGCTTCGGCCGGGCCGACCGGGTCGCCATCCAGTTCGCCGGTTCGAAGAAGTCCCTGGCGTCCGGGCTGCCGATGGCCAGCGTGCTGTTCGGCGCGCACGCCTCGCTCGCCGTGCTGCCGCTGATGCTCTTCCACCAGATGCAGCTCATGGTGTGCGCGGTCATCGCCAAGCGCCGCTCCCGCGACCCGGAGCCGGTCAGCGGCCCCGCCCCAGCCGTAGCGTCACGAATCTCGGTCGGTACAGGGACACGTTCCGACTGAGGCGCGCCTGCGCGGCGGCCCCCGACGCGGTCAGCCAGTTCACGTCGTAACTGAGCACCAGCCGGCCGCCGCCGCTCAGCGTCGGATGCGCCTGCGGGTTGTACGCGGCGACCCCGCCGCCGCCGGGCAGCGGCGGGCTGAAGCTCCGGGCGGGACCGTGCCAGGGGCCGGTCGGCGCGCACGCCCAGTAGGACGTGACCGACGTCAGCCCCCCGGCCCCGGCCGCCATCGTGAACAGGACGTACGTGCCGCCCTCGCGCACCACGCTGAACGCGCTGCCCACGCCGGTGCGCCGCCCGTCCCCGAGCACCGGCGCCGGGCGGGCCCGCGCCGCCCACCGCTTTCCGTCCCAGTACTCCCAGGCGCCCGGCTCGGCGAGCGTGCCGTGCGGCACCCGCGCCACGTACGCCCGTGAGACGGGGTGTTTCACGGCCTGCCGGTCGTCGCCGCCGAAGACGTACGTCCACTCGCCCGCGTCCAGCGCCGAGGTGCCGAACAGCACCCGCCGGGAGACGTCCGGCACGGACCGCTGGTCCAGGACGGTACCGATCCCGTCGAGCCGCAGGTCCGGCAGCGACAGCGTGGCGACCTCGGTGGCCGTCGGCACCCCGTAGATCCACGGTGCCTCGCCCGCCGTCCGGGTCCACAGCAGGACCCGGACGACCCGCTCGGCGGAGCCGGGGGAGCGCCGCTCCACCCGGGCCGCCACCGGCCACCGCCACCGGTCCGCGCCCGGGTCGGGGAAGAGCGGCGCGGCCAGGGTGCGTTCCAGGTGGCCCGACGCCGACATCACCACGGCGGAGTTGCGCACCAGCGGTGCCGAGGTGTCCCGCCAGGCGTAGGACTCGCCCACCGGATTGGGCGGCCCGTACACCCGGCCCAGATAGGTGTCCGAGAACAGCCACAGCACCCGGCCGTCCGGCAGCCGCACCGAGTGCGTGCCGTCGCCGCCCGTCCAGTCGTCGCTGCGCGCCGCGTCGTCCCCGTACCGCGCGAACTCGGCCGTGAGCCCCGGATCGGCCGCCCAGGAGGCGACCGTACGGGCCGGGCACGCGCCGCCGTCCTCCCGGTCGTCCGGGAGGACGGTGAGGAACACGGCGGCGCAGACGAGGGCCAGCAGGACCCCGAGCGCCGCCCTCGTGCGCTGTCGTACGCGTGCGTCGTCGGGCACGCACGGGACGTTAGTGGCCCCCGCTCACCCGGTCCATGGGCAGCCACACGACCGTGTCCCGGCGCTCGGGGGCGTCCCCGGCGCGCACACCGGCCAACTCCTCGTCGCTGAGCGCCCGGTCGTAGACCCGGACGTCGTCGAGCGCGCCGGTGAAGAACGCCCGGCTGTCCATCTTCTGGCCGACGTGCACACCGAACGGCGAATTGCGGCTCACCGACCCCGGCACGTCCGCGGTCTCGAACGCCGTGCCGTCGACGGACAGCGTCAGTTTCCCGCCGCCGCGGCGCAGCGCGAAGTGGTGCCACTGGCCGTCGTTGTAGGCACCGACGCTGCGCACCGAGGCGGTCCGTGGCGCGGTGGCGCCCTCGCGCGTCGTCATCAGCGCCTGGAGCCGGCCCGACGCGGGTTCGCCGCGCATCCACACCTGCGGCTGCGAGGAGCCGACCCCGCCCATCCACAGCATCGGCTGCTCGCCGCTGGTGGCCGTGTACCGGAACCACAGCGACGCCGTGAAGTCGCCGTCCCCGAGCCGCTGCCCCTCCCGGAACGGCAGGCGTACGGCGTCGTCGGTGCCGTCGAAGGAGAGCGCGCCGCCGAAGACCCCGTCGGTCTCCGCCGCGCCGCCGAGCACGGCGGCCCGCCGGGCGCCCGGGGCGCGGTCGGCGGTCGTCGGGTCGGGGCCGCGGCGCGGCACGAGCCAGTCCTCGGTGAACCGGGCGAAGCGGATCTCGTCACGCGCGTCGACCGCGCCGCCCTCGTACAGCAGGCCCACCGCGTCGCCGCCGGCGCGCACCAGGTCCGAGTAGCCGGACCAGTCCGTGGTGACGACCGTGCCCCGGTCCACGCTGTCCCAGGTGCGGCCGCCGTCCCAGGAGGACCGGATCATCATCGTGCGGCGGCGGTCGGGGTCGCCGGGGGCGGCGAGCAGCAGCCGGTCGCCGAGCCGAAGCAGGGAGCCCTGGACCTGCGGGGTGTAGAGGCCGGGCAGCGCGTGGAAGGGGGCGGTGAAGCTGTCGCCGCCGTCGCGGCTGACGGCCTGGTCGCGGTGGCCGAGGTCGGTGCCGTCCTGTTCGCGCCCGCTGACCAGGATCGATCCGTCGGCGCGTTCCGCGATCGCCATCTCGGACGGCTTCTGCCGGAAGGTGCCGTCGTCCGCTGTCGGCCAGGTGTCCGTGGCGCCGATCTCCCAGTGGTCGCCGCCGTCGTCGCTGGTGATCAGGGCGGCGTGGTTGGCGCTGATCCGGCTGCCGTTCCAGGTCTCGGTGTTCACGCCGAAGACGAGCCGCCCGGCGTGCTTGCCGCGGGTGAGCTGGATGCCGTGCAAGGGTCCGGTCGCGTACCAGGAGTTCCACTCCGCGGGCAGGATCTGGTCGCTCAGATCGCGCGGCTGCGACCAGGTCAGACCGTCGTCGTCGCTGTACTGGAGGTGCGGGGTGCGCGCGCAGGGCACCGAGCAGCCCGAGGCATCCGTACGGCCCGGGTTCCACGTCTCGGCGAGCACGATGCGGCCGGTCTCGCGGTCCACGATCGGCGCCGGGTTGCCGTGGGTGTCGCCGCCGCCCTCGTTGACGACCTGGAGCGGGCCCCAGGTGCGGCCGCCGTCGGTGGAGCGCTTGACCACGATGTCGATGTCGGCGGCGTCGCCGCAGTTCAGGACACGCCCCTCGGCGAAGGCCAGCAGGGTGCCGTGGGTCGTGCGTACGACGGCCGGGATGCGGAAGCAGGCGTAGCCGGGGTCCTGCGAGGCCTTGAAGAGCACCTGCTGGGCGAACTCGCCGGTGTCCGTGGCCGGTTTGGCGCCCGCCGGGGCGGGGAGCGCCAGCAGCGCGGCGGTGGTGAGCACGGCGGTCAGGGTGGATCTCAGACGTGCGCGGAGCTTCGACGGCATGTGCGACCTGCCCTTCGTCGACTGGACAACGTCGTCAGAACATTTGGACATCCCACGTCCAACGTTCGCCGCACAGACGCTACTTGCCTGTCAGGTACCTCACAAGAACCGTGCAGCGGATGTCGCCACGGCGGCGCGCCGCCGCCGTCGCCGCGGCGTGAGCACGGGCAGCACGGACAGGACCGGCAGCAGCGGCAGGACCGGCGGCACCGCCCCGGGAGCGGGGCCGCCGCCCGCCTTGCGGCACACCAGTGCGTCCGGGTCGGCGGCCGGCACCTGGAGCGTGTAGCCGTCCGGGCAGGCGGGCCCCGGCTCGCCCCTGGGCCCGGGGTCGCCCCTCTCGCCCTTCTCCCCTCTGTCGCCCTTCTCGCCCCGGGGGCCGGCGGCGCCCGGGGCGCCCTCCGAGCCGTCGCCGCCCGCGGGCCCGGCCGCACCGTCCGTGCCCGGCCCGCCCGACGGCCCCGGCGAACCGTCGGACCCCGGCGGCCCCGAAGGACCGCGCTCCCCGCGCTCGCCCGAGGTGCCGCGTTCCCCCGCGGTGCCCGGCGCGCCGCCCGCGCCGGTGGCCCCCTTGTCGCCCTTCGCCCCCCGCTCGCCGGGCGGCGCCGCCGGCACCCGCACCCGGTCGGGGAGACCGTCGACCGCGACAGCGGGGTCGGGGGCCGCGGGCGTACCGCCGTCGGCCCTGACCTGGGCCCGCAGGTCCCGTACGTCCTGTGCCAGCGTCGAGACCGCGCGGCCCCTGCGGTCGGCCTCCGCGCGCATCTGGTCGGCCCTGCGGTCGCCCGCGTCGATGCGCGCCCACAGGATCACGGCGACCCCGGAGAGCGCGATGAGCACGCAGATCAGGAAGACGCTGCGCCAGCGTGGGGCGAGCAGCCGCTCGAACCGGGTCACGGCGCACCTCCGAGTCGGTGGATGTCGAGCCGCAGCCGGGCGATCTCCGACTGGTCGGCGGTGTGCCGCAGGGACAGCTCGTCGATGCGCGAGTCCCGCTCGGCGATCTGCCGCTCCAGCCGGTCGCGCTCGGACTGGAGCTTCTCGGTGAGGCTCGAGTAGCCGTTCAACGCGTTCTCGCCCCGCTTCCCCAAGTACGCCGCGAGGGCCGCGCCCAGCACGCCCGCGCAGGCCAGTAACGAGCCGAGCAAGGTGGTGCCGGCATCCAAGTAATTGCCTCCTACCTGGACGACGGGCCGCCGCACGGGACGGCCCGGGTCGAACTCATCCGGAGTAACGAGCCGTGCGCCAGGGGGGTGTGCGTGCGGGCGTGGACTGCACCGGACGGGTGGTGACGCAGTGTCAGGCCATGGTGCTCCGGCGCCCGCCGCGTCGTGCGCCCCGTCCCGCGGCCGCAGGTCACGACATCAGTACGACCTTGCCCAGGTCGCTCCGGGACTCGACGGCCGCGTGCGCCCGCGCCGTCTGCGGAGCCGGGGCCCGCCACCCGGGCCGGTCTTGGCCGGGTCAGCGGGTTTGATCGCCGACGACGCTCTGCGGCCCCGCTGTCGGCGGCCGAACGCGAGCGGTTCACGAAGCTGTTGATCCGGATTTCCGGTACTGACGGCTGACGCGGGCTAACGTTCCGTCATGACCGCACCCGATACCGATCACCCGCCCGCCCTCGACCCCGCGCGCACCGCCCTGGTGCTCGTGGACCTGATGGACCGCATCGTCGGACTGCCGCTGGAGCCCCGCAAGGGCACCGACGTCCTGGAGGTCTGCGCCGGACTCGCCGCGTCCTTCCGGGCGGCGGGCGCCCCGGTCGTCCTCATCCGGGTCGAGCGGCCCGGCGTTCCCGAGCAGCCGCCCGGCAGCGCACTGGCCGGCGGGCTCGCCGCGGACGGCGACATCGAAGTGGTGAAGCGGACGATCGGCGGTTTCCAGGGCACCGGTCTGGACGAGCGGCTGCGCGAGCGCGGTGTCACCGCGCTCCTCTTCGGCGGCATCGCCACCAACCTCGGCGTCGAGTCGACCGCCCGTGCCGCCGGTGACCTCGGCTACGACCTGTTCTTCGCCGAGGACGCCATGGCCGCCCTGACGGCGCCCGAGCACGAGGCCGCGGTCCGGCTGAACTTCCCGCGCCTGGGCACGGTCCTCCCGTCCGCCCGGGTGCGCCTCGCCCCCCGCTGACCACCGCGGCCGGGTCCCTTCGAGGCGGAGCCCCTACGGCGCAGGGGGCGCTCCCCGCCGGTCGGGGCCCCGCCGCCGTGCAGCGGGGAGCCGGTCAGCCCTGGGCGGCCGCGGCCCGCAGGGCGACGCGGTGTTCGCCCGCGTACACGTTCATGGAGGCGCCCCGCAGGAAGCCCACCAGGGTCAGCCCGGTCTCGGCGGCGAGGTCCACCGCGAGGGACGACGGTGCCGAGACCGCCGCCAGCATCGGGATGCCCGCCATCACCGCCTTCTGCGCCAGCTCGAAGGAGGCCCGCCCGGAGACCAGCAGCACGGTCCTGGACAGCGGCAGCGCACCGCTTTGCAGCGCCCGGCCGACCAGTTTGTCCACCGCGTTGTGCCGGCCCACGTCCTCCCGGACGTCGAGCAGCTCGCCGTCCTCGCTGAACAGGGCCGCCGCGTGCAGGCCCCCGGTCCGGTCGAAGACCCGCTGGGCCGCCCGCAACCGGTCGGGGAGGCTCGCGAGCAGTCCGGGTTCCAGCCGCACCGGGGGAGTGGTGCCGCCGCGGGTGTCGTCGATCGCCCAGCGGGCCGTCGTACGGACCGCGTCCAGGCTGGCCTTGCCGCACAGGCCGCACGAGGACGTCGTGTACACATTGCGTTCCAGCGTGATGTCCGGGATCACCACACCGGGGGCGGTCTGCACGTCCACGATGTTGTACGTGTTCGAGCCGTCCACCAGGGCGCCCGCGCAGTACACGATGTTGCGCAGGTCGTCGGCGCCGCCGAGCACCCCCTCGCTGACCAGGAAGCCCGCCGCGAGCGCGAAGTCGTCACCCGGAGTGCGCATGGTGATCGCGAGGGGCTTGCCGTTGAGGCGGATCTCCAGTGGTTCCTCGGCGACGAGCGTGTCCGGGCGGGTGGAGACCGCCCCGTCCCGGATGCGGATCACTTTGCGTCGTTCCGTGACTCGTCCCATGCCTGATCAGTCCCGGTTCTGTACGTGCTGGTAGCCGAAACGGCCCTTGATACAGAGGTTGCCATGGGTCACCGGGTTGTCGTGCGGCGAGGTGACCTTGACGATCTCGTTGTCCTGTACATGCAGCGTAAGGTTGCAGCCCACTCCGCAGTAGGCGCACACCGTGGTCGTCTCGGTCTGCGCCGACTCGTCCCACGTACCCGCCGCCCGCATGTCGAACTCCGACTTGAAGGACAGGGCGCCGGTCGGGCAGACCTCGATGCAGTTGCCGCAGTACACGCACGCCGAGTCGGTCAGGGGCGCGTCCTGTTCCACGGCGATCCGGGCGTCGAAGCCGCGTCCGGCGACCGCGATGGCGAAGGTGTTCTGCCACTGGTCGCCGCAGGCGTCGACACACTTGTAGCAGAGGATGCACTTGTCGTAGTCGCGGACGTACAGGTCGTTGTCGATCTTCGGCGACTCGTTCAGGCGGGCCGCGCCGGGGCCGAAGCGGTCCGGCTTCGCCTCGTACTCCTTCAGCCACCCGGCGACCTGGGGGGTGGTCGACAGGTCGACCGAGGAGGCGAGCAGTTCGAGGACCACCTTGCGGCTGTGCCGGGCACGCTCGGTGTCCGTGCGGACGTCCATGCCGGGTTCGGCCCGGCGGGAGCAGGCGGGGACCAGGGCGCGCGAGCCCGCCACCTCCACCACGCAGACCCGGCAGGCGTTCTTCGGGGTGAGGGTGTCGCCGTGGCAGAGCGTCGGCACGTCCGTGCCCGCGGCCCGGCAGGCGTCCAGGATCGTCGCACCCTCCGGGACCCTGGCCTCCTGCCCGTCCAGCGTGAACGCGACGAGCCTGCGGGGCACGCCGAGCGGTATCGCGGTCATTCGTACGCCCCCAGACGGTCGATGGCGGATTCCACGGCGTTCCACGCGGTCTGCCCGAGACCGCAGATCGAGGCGTCCCGCATGGCCCGGCCCACCTCGCGCAGCAGGGCGATGTCGGAAGCGGCGTCGGCGCCCGTCCGCTCGGCGATCCGGCGCAGCGCCTCCTCCTGGCGGACGGTGCCGACCCGGCAGGGCACGCACTGCCCGCAGGACTCGTCGCGGAAGAACTCCGCGATGCGCAGCAGTACGCGGGGCAGCGGCACGGTGTCGTCGAAGGCCATGACCACGCCGGAGCCGAGCGTCGTACCGGCCTCCCGCGTGCCTTCGAAGGTGAGCGGCACGTCCAGCTCGTCGGGGCGTACGAAACCGCCGGCCGCGCCGCCGAGCAGCACCGCCCGCAGCCGCTCGCGCGCCACCCCGGCCAGCTCGAGCAGCTCGCCCAGCGTCGCCCCGAACGGCAGCTCGTACACGCCGGGCCGCGCGACGCTGCCCGAGACGCAGAACAGCTTCGGGCCGGTGGACTTCTCCGTGCCGATCGCGGCGTACGCCTGGGCGCCCATGGTGAGGATCGGCAGGACGTTGACCAGCGTCTCGACGTTGTTCTCGGCGGTGGGTCTGCCGAACAGGCCCTTCTCCACGGGGAAGGGCGGCTTCGAGCGCGGCTCGCCCCGGTAGCCCTCGATGGAGTTGAACAGCGCGGTCTCCTCCCCGCAGATGTACGCGCCCGCGCCCCGCCGGATCTCGATGTCGAAGGCGTACCCCTGCCCGAGCACGTCCTCGCCGAGCAGCCCGCGCGCGCGTGCCTGGGCGACGGCGTGCTCCAGGCGGCGCAGGGCGCGCGGATACTCACCGCGCAGATAGACGTAACCCTTGCGCGCGCCGACCGCGTACCCGGCGACGGTCATCGCCTCGACCAGCGCGTACGGGTCGCCCTCCATCAGCACCCGGTCCTTGAAGGTGCCGGGCTCGGATTCGTCGGCGTTGCACACCAGGTGGTGCGGACGGTCGGGCTGGGACGCGGTGGCCTGCCATTTGCGGCCGGTGGGGAAGGCGGCGCCGCCACGCCCGACCAGGCCCGACTCGGTGACCTCGCGGATCACCCCGGCGGGGCCCAGCGCGAAGGCCCGGCGCAGGGCCGCGTACCCGCCGTGCGCCCGGTAGTCGTCCAGACTCGCCGGGTCGGCCACGCCGATCCTGCGCAGCAGGACCAGGCCGGCCCGGCCCGCCTGCGGCACCGCCGCGGCGGGCGGCGGCTCCGCGGGCGCCGAGTCGGGCGCGCTCGCCGCGAGCACCGCGCCCTCGGCGGTGGCGGGCGCCGCCACCGCCGTACGCACCGGATCGCCCGCCCGGACGGCGAGCGCGGCCGGGGCCCGCTCGCACAGGCCGAGACACGGGCTGCGCTCGACGCTCACGCCGCTGCCCGGACCGAGCCGCGACTCGACGCCCGCGCACAGCGGGGCCGCGCCCGCCGACGCGCACGCCAGGTCGGTGCAGACGTGCAGCACCGTCGCGGGCCGCGGCCGCACCGAGAACATCGAGTAGAACGTCGCGACCCCGTACGCCTCCGCGGGCGGCACCGTCAGCCGCCGGCACAGGTAGTCGAGGGCGCCCTCGCTGATCCAGCCCACCCGGTCGTTGACCGCGTGCAGCCCCGGCAGCAGCAGGTCGCGGCGGTCCCGTGCCGCGCGCCCGCCGCGGGCCCACCTGAGGTCGGTGTCGGTGCGGTCGTCGGCGCCCTCCCACGCCGACTCCGCAGGACCGAGCAGCGCGTCGACGGCGGCCCGCTCCTCGTCCGTCGGCTTGCTGTCACCGAAACGCAGGTCCATGTCCCGCCTCAGCTCCTCACGACGTTCGCGACGGGCAGCTTCTCGATCCGGATCGCCGACGCCTTGAACTCCGCCGTCCCCGCGATCGGGCAGTTCTCCTCGATCGTCAGCGCGTTGGTGTCCACCTCGTCGGGGAAGTGCATGGTCATGAAGGCGAGGCCCGGCCGCAGCGCCGGGTCGACCCACACCGGCGCCTGAACCGTGCCGCGCCGCGAGGACACCCGCACCAGCTCGCCGACCACGACGCCGTAGCGCTCGGCGTCCTCCGGGCACAGCTCGACGTACTCCCCGCGCCGCAGCGGCGAGGCGAAACCGCCGCTCTGCACCCCGGTGTTGTACGAGTCGAGCCGCCGCCCCGTGGTCAGCCTGACCGGGTACTCCTCGTCGGTGAGGTCGACCGGCGGATCGTGCTGGACGAGCCCGAACGGCGCGGGCCTGCCGCGCGCCGCCGGGTCGTCCGCCCACAACCGCCCATGCAGGTAGGACGGTTCGAGCCGCTCGGTCTCCGGGCAGGGCCACTGGATGCCCTGGTGTTCCTCCAGCCGCGCGTACGTCATCCCGTAGTGGTCCGGGGACACCGACCGCAGCTCGTTCCAGACGGCCTCGGCGTCCGCGTACTTCCAGTCGTGGCCGAGCCGGGCGGCCAGTTCGCAGATGATGTCGATGTCCTCGCGGGCCTCGCCGGGCGGGGTGACGGCGGCGCGGACCCGCTGCACCCGGCGCTCGCTGTTGGTGGTGGTGCCGTCGGTCTCCGCCCACCCGGCGGTCGCGGGCAGCACCACGTGCGCCAGCTCGGCCGTCCTGGTCAGGAAGATGTCCTGCACGACCAGGAAGTCCAGGCTCTCCAGACGCCGCACCGCCTGTTCGGTGTCGGCCTCCGACTGCGCCGGGTTCTCGCCGATGCAGTACACCGCCCGCAGTGAGCGGTCCTCCATCGCCTCGAACATCTCCGTCAGGTTCAGCCCGTAGTGCGGCTGGATGACGGTGTCCCACGCGGACTCGAACTTCAGGCGTGTCTTTGGATCGAGGATGTCCTGGAAGCCGGGGAGCCGGTTGGGGATGGCGCCCATGTCGCCGCCGCCCTGCACGTTGTTCTGCCCGCGCAGCGGCTGGCAGCCGGAGCCGTAGCGGCCGACGTGCCCGGTGAGCAGCGACAGGTTGATCAGCGCCCGGACGTTGTCGGTGCCGTTGTGGTGCTCGGTGATGCCCAGCGTCCAGCAGAGCTGGGCGCGCTCGGCGCGGGCGTAGGCGTGCGCCAGCTCCCGTATCGCCGCCGCCGGGACGCCCGTCACCTTCTCGGCGAGGGAGAGGGTCCACGGCTCGACCAGCGCCCTGTACTCATCGAAACCGCTGGTCGCGCGCTCGATGAACGCCTCGTTGGCGAGGCCCGCGTGGATGATCTCGCGGCCGATCGCGTGTGCCATCGGGATGTCGGTGCCGACGTTCAGGCCGAGCCAGCCCTCCGCCCACTCGGCCGTCGACGTCCGGCGCGGGTCGACCGCGTACATCCGGGCGCCGTTCCTGATGCCCTTCAGCACGTGCTGGAAGAAGATCGGGTGCGCGAAGCGGGCGTTGGAGCCCCACATCACGATCAGGTCGGTGTGCTCGACCTCCTCGTACGAGGAGGTGCCGCCGCCGGAGCCGAAGGCCGCCGACAGTCCGGCGACGCTGGGCGCGTGACAGGTGCGGTTGCAGGAGTCGACGTTGTTGGTGCCCATGACGACGCGGGCGAACTTCTGCGCCACGTAGTTCATCTCGTTGGTCGCCCGGGCGCAGGAGAACATGCCGAACGCGCCGCGCGCGCCGCCGAGCCCGCGGGCGGTGCGCTCCAGCGCCTCCTCCCAGGTGGCGCGCCGGAACGGCTCGTCGCGGGAGTCACGGACCAGGGGGTGGGTGAGCCGGGTGTAGGTCTTCGCCTGACGCTGACGTTTCCTCATGGGACTCCTCATGCGGCGGTGCGCAGGGCGAGCAGGTCCGAGATGGCGTGCACGGTGCGGAGCGTGGGCACCGGGACGCCGGTGATCTCCGCGAGTTCGACGACGGCCGCGAGCAGCACGTCGAGTTCGAGCGGCTTGCCGCGCTCCAGGTCCTGGAGGGTGGAGGTGCGGTGGTCGCCGACGCGTTCGGCGCCGGCCAGGCGCCGTTCGATGGAGACGCCGACCTCGCAGCCGAGCGCCTCGGCGACCGCGAGCGTCTCGGCCATCATGATCTCGATGACCCTGCGGGTGCCGCCGTGCAGGCACATCTGCCGCATGGTGGCGCGGGCCAGCGCGCTGATCGGGTTGAAGGAGATGTTGCCGAGCAGCTTGAGCCAGATGTCGTTGCGCAGATCGGGCTCGACGGGGCACTTCAGGCCGCCCGCCCGCATGGCCTCGCTGAACGCGGAACAGCGCGCCGACACCGTACGGTCCGGCTCGCCGACGGAGAACCGGGTGCCTTCCAGGTGCCGGACGACGCCCGGTCCCGCGAGTTCGGTGGCGGCGTAGACGACGCAGCCGACGGCCCGTCCGGGCGCGAGCACCGCACTGACCGCGCCGTCCGGGTCCACGCTCTCCAGGCGGTGGCCGTCGTACGGGCCGCCGTGGCGGTGGAAGTACCACCAGGGAATGCCGTTCTGGGCGGCCACCACCGCCGTGCCGTCGTACAGCAGCGGCTCGATCAGCGGCCCGCACGTAGCGTACGAGTTGGCCTTCAGACCCAGGAAGACGAAGTCGGCCGGGCCGATGTCGGAGGGGTCGTCCGTGGCGTGGGCGCGTGCGGTGAAGTCACCGCGCGGGCTGAGCACCCGGACTCCGTGCTGCCTCATGGCCGCGAGATGCGGTCCACGGGCGACGAGATGCACGTCGGCGCCCGCACGGTGGAGCGCGGCGCCGACATAGGCGCCGATCGCACCGGCGCCGAGGACTGCGACTTTCACGGGGAAGCTCCGTTCGGTCGAGGGTACCGAGGAACTGCCGAAACTCTGTCGACGAAATATTGTGTACAGTATGGAAGTTGGGCCAGCAAGGCTTTGCGCAGGAGCTGACACGGTGAGGCCGGGCCGGGCCGTGCGGGGTGCCGTTCACCGCGGTCGGGCCGGTCCGGCCGGGGTGCCGTTCACCGCACCGTGGATACCGCTCACCGCATACGGTCGACAAAATCGCCCCGAACGCCTTCCCAACTGTGCGGCCGCTTTCTATCGTTCGGGATCATGAGTCCCCCCATCGCACCGCCCGGCTGGAGCCGCTGGCTCGTCCCGCCCGCGGCCCTGTCGGTCCACCTCTCCATCGGCCAGGCCTATGCCTGGAGCGTGTTCAAACCCCCGCTCGAATCCGCGCTCGGCCTCAGCGGCACCCAGAGCGCGCTGCCCTTCCAGCTCGGCATCGTCATGCTCGGCCTGTCCGCCGCGTTCGGCGGCACGCTCGTCGAGCGCAACGGACCGCGCTGGGCGATGACCGTCGCCCTGATCTGCTTCTCCTCCGGCTTCCTGCTCTCCGCGCTGGGCGCCGCCACCGAGCAGTACTGGCTGATCGTCCTCGGCTACGGCTTCGTGGGCGGCATCGGCCTCGGCATCGGCTACATCTCGCCCGTCTCCACCCTGATCAAGTGGTTCCCGGACCGGCCCGGCATGGCCACCGGCATCGCCATCATGGGCTTCGGCGGCGGCGCGCTGATCGCCTCGCCCTGGTCCACGCAGATGCTGAAGTCGTTCGGCGAGGACTCCTCCGGCATCGCGGCGGCGTTCCTCGTGCACGGCCTGGTGTACGCGGTCTTCATGTCGCTCGGCGTCCTGCTGGTGCGAGTGCCGCGCGCCGAGAAGCCGGTCGCGTCCGGGCCGAGCAATGTCGAGGGCGTCCAGGTCTCGGCGAACAGCGCGATCCGCACTCCACAGTTCTGGTGTCTGTGGCTCGTGCTCTGCATGAACGTGACCGCGGGCATCGGCATTCTGGAGAAGGCCGCCCCGATGATCACGGACTTCTTCGCCGACAGCTCCACCCCCGTGTCCGTCTCCGCGGCGGCGGGCTTCGTGGCGCTGCTCTCGGCCGCCAACATGGCGGGCCGCATCGGCTGGTCGTCCACCTCCGACCTGATCGGACGCAAGAACATCTACCGCGTCTACCTCGGCGTGGGCGCGCTGATGTACGCGCTCATCGCGTGGTTCGGCGACTCCTCGAAGCCGCTGTTCGTGCTCTGCGCGCTGGTCATCCTGTCCTTCTACGGCGGCGGCTTCGCCACCATCCCGGCGTACCTGAAGGACCTCTTCGGCACCTACCAGGTCGGCGCCATCCACGGCCGGCTGCTCACCGCCTGGTCGACCGCCGGAGTCCTCGGCCCGCTGATCGTCAACTGGATCGCCGACCGGCAGGAGGAGGCGGGCAAGCACGGCTCGTCGCTGTACGGCCTGTCGTTCCTGATCATGATCGGCCTGCTCGTCGTCGGCTTCGTCGCCAACGAGTTCGTGCGGCCGGTCCACGCCCGTCACCACGTACCCGCTCCCGCCGCCGCGAAGGAGGCCGCCGATGTCGAGTGACAGCAGCCAGAGTCCGCCCGACCGCCGCGGGCTGATCGTCCTCTCCTGGGTCTGGGTGGGCGCCCCGCTCTGCTACGGGCTGTACGAACTCGTGCAGAAGGCGACGCAACTGTTCACGGGGTGACACGGGGCGACCCGGGGTGACCGTTCGGATGGACACAGGAAGATCGTTCGGGCGTCCTAGGGTCTGCCGGAAGCCGACAAGCCTGGCGCCCGTTTCCTGTGGCATCACCTGCCGTCGTACCCGTGAGTCACTGTTCAGACTGGTGGATCCCGTTAACCGAGCAACAAAGGGGACCACCCATGAACGGCTCACGGATCGCCGCCGTCGGCCACTATCAGCCCGCCAAGGTGCTCACCAACGAGGACCTGGCGGGCCTGGTCGACACCAGCGACGAGTGGATCACGTCCCGGGTGGGCATCCGCACACGTCACATCGCGGGCCCCGACGAACCGGTCGACGAACTCGCCGCGCACGCCGCCGCCAAGGCGCTGGCCGCGGCGGGCCTGACGCCCGGCGACATCGACCTGGTGCTGGTCGCCACCTCCACGGCCGTCGACCGCTCCCCGAACATGGCGGCCCGCGTCGCCGCCCGGCTCGGCATCCCGTCCCCGGCGGCGATGGACGTCAACGTGGTCTGCGCGGGCTTCACGCACGCGCTCGCCACCGCCGACCACGCCGTCCGGGCCGGCGCCGCGACCAGGGCGCTCGTCATCGGCGCCGACAAGATGTCCGAGGTCACGGACTGGACGGACCGCACCACCTGCGTCCTGGTGGGGGACGGCGCGGGCGCCGCCGTGGTCGAGGCGGCCCCGCCCGGCAGCGAGCCGGGCATCGGCCCGGTGCTGTGGGGATCGGTGCCCGAGATGGGCCACGCGGTACGGATCGAGGGCACGCCGCCCCGGTTCGCGCAGGAGGGCCAGAGCGTCTACCGCTGGGCCACCACCCAGCTCCCGGCCATCGCCCGCAAGGCGTGCGAACGCGCGGGCCTGACCCCCGCCGAACTCGCCGGAGTGGTGCTGCACCAGGCGAACCTGCGGATCATCGAACCGCTCGCCGTCAAGCTCGGCGCCGTCAACGCGGTCGTCGCGCGTGACGTCGTCGAATCGGGGAACACGTCCGCGGCCAGCATCCCGCTCGCCTTCTCCAAGCTGGTCGAACAGGGCGCCATCGGCTCGGGCGACCCGGTCCTGCTCTTCGGCTTCGGCGGCAACCTGTCGTACGCGGGGCAGGTAGTGCGCTGCCCGTGACGGGCGCGGAGGACGCCTTCCCTGGACGGCGTACGCGGCCGTGACGTGCGCGAACGGTACGTCGGTGCGGTGGGCCGGCGGCGGGGTGTGACGCGTCCTACGCCCCGCCGTCCTGGCCATTGTGCGCCGTAGACTGTAGACGAAAGACAATTCATACTGGCTTCCCGGCTGCCGCTCCCGTGGCCGCCCAGGAGGGGGACCGAGATGTTGTCGACAGGCCTGCCGCAGGGGGCGGTACCCAAGCTCGAACGCCCGGGACCGCTGCGCGACCGCGTCTACGAGGCGCTCCTGGAGCTCATCACCACCCGCGCCCTCCAGCCCGGACAGCACCTTGTCGAGAGCGAACTCGCCGGCCATCTCGGAGTCTCCCGCCAGCCCGTGCGGGAGGCGCTCCAGCGGCTGAACACCGAGGGCTGGGTCGATCTGCGGCCCGCCCAGGGCGCGTTCGTGCACGAGCCCACGGAGGAGGAGGCCGACCAGCTCCTCACGGTGCGCACGCTCCTGGAGGCCGAGGCGGCCCGGCTGGCCGCCGCCCACGCGGGCTCCGACGGCGTCGCCGCCCTCGAAGAGCTGTGCGCGGAGGGCGAGCGCGCGGTCGCCGCCGACGACGTGGACGGCGCGGTCGCGACGAACGCCCGCTTCCACGGCAAGGTGATGGAACTGGCCGGCAACACGGTCCTCGCCGAACTGGCCGCCCAGGTCGACCGCCGGGTGCGCTGGTACTACACCCCGGTCGCCCGGCAGCGCGGCCGCCAGTCCTGGATCGAGCACCGCGACCTCATCGCCGCCATCACCGCCCGCGACGAACGGCGGGCCACCGAGGTCATGCGGGCCCACACGGAGCACACCCGCAAGACGTACCACGAGCGGGAGAGGTGACCGGTCCTCCCTGCTCCGTCGCGCCGCAGCCGGTCTTTGTCCTGTGAGTGGAGAAAGTCTGCGGTAATTCCTGTGAGACTTCTTCCCACTCCCGGCAGCCGCTGCTACGTTCCCCTCGAAAGCCCGACGGACACGGCCGGTTGAGGCGGGGAGGGGCACGTGAGACGTATGACGGCTCGACCCGCGAACGCGCACCAGGCGCGGCTGCTGCGCCTGTTGCGGGACGGCGGCCCCAACTCCCGCGCTCAACTCGGCGATCAGGTCGACCTCTCGCGGTCGAAACTGGCCGTCGAGGTGGACCGGCTCCTGGAGACCGGGCTCGTGGTGGCCGACGGACTCGCCGCCTCCCGCGGCGGCCGCCGCTCCCACAACATCCGGCTCGCGCCCGCGCTGCGCTTCCTGGGCGTCGACATCGGGGCCACCTCGATCGACGTGGCCGTCACCAACGCCGAGCTGGAGGTCCTGGGCCACATCAACCAGCCCATGGACGTCCGCGAGGGCCCGGTCGCCGTGTTCGAGCAGGTCCTGTCCATGGCCGCCAAGCTGCGGGCGTCCGGACTCGCCGAGGGGTTCGACGGCGCCGGGATCGGTGTCCCGGGCCCTGTCCGCTTCCCCGAGGGCGTGCCCGTCGCCCCGCCGATCATGCCCGGCTGGGACGGCTTCCCGGTCCGCGAGGCGCTCAGCCAGGAACTCGGCTGCCCGGTCATGGTCGACAACGACGTGAACCTGATGGCCATGGGTGAGCAGCACGCCGGCGTCGCCCGCTCCGTCAACGACTTCCTCTGCGTCAAGATCGGTACCGGTATCGGCTGCGGCATCGTCGTCGGCGGCGAGGTCCACCGCGGTACCACCGGCAGCGCCGGCGACATCGGGCACATCCAGGCGGTGCCCGACGGACGCCCCTGCGCCTGCGGCAACCGGGGCTGCCTGGAGGCCCACTTCAGCGGCGCCGCGCTGGCCCGCGACGCAATGGAGGCCGCCCAGCAGGGACTCTCGCCGGAACTCGCGGCGCGCCGGGAGGCGGCGGGCACCCTGACCGCCGTCGACGTCGCCGCCGCTGCCGCCGCCGGGGACGCCACCGCCCTCGACCTGATCCGTGAGGGCGGCAACCGCACCGGCCAGGTCATCGCCGGCCTGGTCAGCTTCTTCAACCCGGGCCTCGTGGTGATCGGCGGCGGAGTGACCGGCCTCGGCCACACCCTGCTCGCCGCGATCCGCACCCAGGTCTACCGCCAGTCGCTGCCCCTGGCGACCGGCAACCTCCCCATCGTCCTCGGCGAACTGGGCCCCACCGCCGGAGTGATCGGCGCGGCCCGGCTCATCAGCGACCACCTGTTCTCACCCGCGTAGGCGCCGGTCCGCGCCGCCCCACGGCCGGTACCCGTCCCGCACCACGCGTCCAGTACAGCGCCCTGCTCCGCCCTGTCCTGCCCCGCTCCGCCCCGCCAGTACCTCCTTGCTTCGCCTTGTCCTGCCCTGCCCTGATCGCGCCTGCCCGCAAGCACCCTGCAACCGGCCCGCACGCCCGCCAAGGGGAACCGTCATGGCACCAGAACCACCGCTGCTCACCATGTCCGGCATCACCAAGTCCTTCCCGGGTGTCCGGGCCCTCGACGGCGTCGACCTCGACGTGCAGGCCGGTGAAGTGCACTGCCTGCTCGGCCAGAACGGAGCCGGCAAGTCCACGCTCATCAAGGTCCTGGCCGGCGCCCACCAGCCCGACGACGGAACCATCGGCTGGCGCGGCGAACACGTCACCCTCCGCTCCCCGAGCGCCGCCATGCGCCTCGGCATCGCCACCATCTACCAGGAACTCGACCTGGTGGAGGGTCTGTCGGTCGCCGAGAACGTCCACCTCGGGCACGAACCCACCGCCGCGGGCTTCGTCGTACGGGGCAAGGCGGCGCGCGCGGCGACGGCGGCCCTGCTCGCGCGGCTCGGGCACCCGGAGATCGCGCCCGGACGGCTCGTCGGCGCACTGTCGGCCGCCCAGCAGCAGATCGTCTCCATGGCCCGGGCGCTCTCCCACGACGTACGCCTCATCGTCATGGACGAGCCGTCGGCCGCCCTCGACCCGGACGAGGTCGACAACCTCTTCCGCATCGTCGGCGACCTGACCGCAGCCGGGGTCGCCGTCGTCTACATCTCCCACCGGCTCGAGGAGATCCGCCGCATCGGCGACCGCGTCACCGTGCTCAAGGACGGCCGCGCGGTGGCGGGCGGACTGCCCGCGAAGTCGACCCCGACCCGCGAGGTCGTGGCGCTGATGACCGGGCGCAACGTCGAGTACGTCTTCCCCGACCGGCCCACCGCGGTCCCGTCGGCGGAACCCGTGCTGCGGGTCGAAGGGCTGTCACGGACCGGTGAGTTCGAGCCGCTCGACCTCGCCCTGCGGCCCGGCGAGATCGTCGGCCTCGCCGGACTCGTCGGCTCCGGACGCTCCGAGATCCTGGAGACGATCTACGGGGCGCGCAGGCCGAGCGGCGGCCGCGTCCTGGTCGACGGGCGCCCGCTGCGGGGCGGCAGCGTGCGCGCCGCGGTCCGCGCCGGGCTGGGTCTCGCCCCCGAGGAACGCAAGGCACAGGCCCTGCTGATGCTGGAGTCCGTCACCCGCAACGTGTCGGTGTCGTCCATGTCCCGCTTCTCGCGCGGCGGCTGGCTCGACCGGCGGGCCGAGTCCGACGCGGCGCGGACCGCGACCCGCGAACTGTCCCTGCGCCCCGACAACCCCGCCGTACCGGTACGCACCCTCTCCGGCGGCAACCAGCAGAAGGCCGTCCTCGCCCGCTGGCTGCTGCGCGGCTGCCGGGTGCTGCTGCTCGACGAACCGACCCGCGGCGTGGACGTCGGGGCACGGGCCGAGCTGTACGCGGTCGTCCGCCGGCTCGCCGACGAAGGTCTCGCCGTCCTGCTGGTCTCCAGCGAAGTGCCCGAGGTGCTCGGGCTCGCGGACCGCGTACTCGTCCTGCGCGAGGGCCGGGTGGTGCACACCGCGCCCGCCCGCGAACTCGACGAACACCGCGTACTCGACCTCGTCATGGAAGGAAGCCCGGTGGCCACTGCCAGCGAAGGTGCCCCGGCGGCCAGTGAAGGGAGCCCGGCGTCGTGACGCAGCCCGTGTCCCCGCCCAGGGACGACATACCGAAGGACACCAAGGGCGCCAGGGGCGCCAGGGGCACCTCGAAGGTGTCGCCGTTCGGCGGCCGCGTCCCGTGGCGGACGCTCGCCGCCCGTGCCGACGTCCGCACCCTGTCGCTGCTCGGTGTGCTCGCCGCGCTGATCGTCATCGGCGGCGTCACCAAGCCCGACGAGTTCCTCGACACCCGCAACCTCCAGCTCGTCCTCACCCAGGCGTCGGTCATCGGCGTCGTCACCGTCGGCATGACCTTCGTCATCACCTCCGGCGGCATCGATCTGTCGGTCGGCGCCATCGTCGCGCTCGCCTCGGTCTGGGCGACGACGGTCGCGACCCAGGAGTACGGCTTCGCGGGCATCCTGTTCACCGCGGTGCTCGTCGGCGTGGGCTGCGGCCTGGTCAACGGCCTGCTCATCGCCTACGGCGCGATGGTCCCGTTCATCGCCACGCTCGCCATGCTGGCCTCGGCGCGGGGGCTCGCCCTCCAGATCACCGACGGCAAGACGCAGATCGTCAGTGTGGACGGCATCCTGGAGCTCGGCGAGCGCGACTCCTACGTCCTGGGCGTCCCGCCGCTGGTCATGGTCTTCGCCGTCGTCACCGTCATCGGCTGGCTGGTCCTCAACCGCACCACCTTCGGTCGGCGCACCGTCGCCGTCGGCGGCAACGCCGAGGCGGCGCGCCTCGCGGGCATCGACGTCCGCCGGCAGCGGCTCTACCTCTACCTGCTGTCCGGACTGTGCTGCGGCATCGCCGCCTTCCTGCTGATCGTGCTCTCCGGCTCCGGCCAGAACACCAACGGCAACCTCTACGAGCTCGACGCCATCGCCGCCGCGATCATCGGCGGCACGCTGCTCAGCGGCGGACGGGGCACCATCACCGGCTCGGTGCTCGGCGTCCTGATCTTCACCACGATCACCAACATCTTCGCCCTCAACAACCTCCAGACGGACGTCCAGCAGATCGCCAAGGGCGCGATCATCGTCGCCGCCGTCCTCGTCCAGCGCCGTACCGCGAGCACGACCTGAGGAAAGGTACCCGCCATGCCACAGCACTTCCAGGCCAGCCGCAGAGGACTGCTCTTCGGAGCCGCCGCCGTGTCCGCCGGTGCCTTCCTCACCGGCTGCACCAGCAACGAGTCCGAAGACGAGAAGCCGGCCGGGAACGACCAGCCGGCCGCCGACGACAAGCCGGGCAAGCACGTCACCATCGGCTTCGCGGGCCCGCAGGCCGACCACGGCTGGCTCAACGCGATCAACGACAACGCCAAGAGCCGCGCCGGGAAGTACTCGGACGTGACGCTGGAGAGCACCGAGGGCTCCAACGACACGGCCGCGCAGATCGGCCAGATCGAGACACTGATCAACAAGAAGGTCGACGTACTGGTGGTGCTGCCGGCCGACGGCAAGGCGCTCACCCAGGTCGGTCTGAAGGCCATGCGCGCCGGCATCCCCGTCGTCAACCTCGACCGCATCTTCAACTCGCCGCAGGCCTACCGCTGCTGGGTCGGCGGCGACAACTACGGCATGGGCCTGAACGCTGGGCACTACATCGGCGAGAAGCTCAAGGACAAGAAGAACGCCCGCGTCGTCGAACTGGCGGGACTGGACAACCTGGAGCTGACCCAGCAGCGCACCGAGGGCTTCGACGCGGCCCTGAAGAACTACCCGAACATCGAGAAGGTCGCCCGCCAGGCCGCCGAGTTCACCGTCGAGTCGGGCCAGGCCAAGATGGCCCAGCTGTTGCAGGCGCAGTCGAAGTTCGACGCGCTGTGGAACCACGACGACGACCAGGGCGTGGGCGCGCTGCGCGCCATAGAGCAGGCGGGCCGGGACGACTTCCTGATGGTCGGCGGGGCCGGCGCGCTCGCCGCCTTCGAGGCCATCGAGGCGGACGACGGCGTCCTGAAGGCCACCGTCCTCTATCCGCCGACCATGGCCGCGTCCGCCATCGACCTCGCCCGCGCGCTCGGCCAGGGCAAGGGGGTCGGCGGACTCGCCGAGTTCGAGATCCCCTCGTCGGTCACCTGCTACTCGGCCGTCGTCGACAAGGAGAACGTGGGCCGCTACATGCCCACCGGCTTCAAGTGACGGGCCCCGCCCCCACCGTGCCACGAGGGCCGCGACGGCCGCGACGGCCAGGACGGCCACGACGACGAGGAGGACATCCGCATGGGACAGCCGCACCAGGGCGAGGAAGCCGGGGCCGGGACGCCCGGGGCTGACGGGACCGGGGCCGGGGGGTTCGGCGCCGGGGGAGCCGGGGTCGGAGCCGAGGTGTCCGGGGGCGAGTCCGGCAAGCCGCCGCTGCGCGTCGGCATGGTCGGTTACGCGTTCATGGGCGCCGCCCACTCGCAGGGCTGGCGTACCGCGGGCCGCGTCTTCGACCTGCCGCTCCGCCCGGTGCTCGCCGCCGTCTGCGGCCGTGACGGGGCGGCCGTCCGGGCGATGGCCGACCGGCACGGCTGGGCCGCGGCCGAGACCGACTGGCGGGAGCTGATCGCCCGGGACGACGTTGACCTCGTCGACATCTGCACCCCCGGCGACAGCCACGCCGAGATCGCCGTCGCCGCGCTGGCCGCGGGCAAGCACGTGCTGTGCGAGAAACCCCTGGCGAACACGGTCGAGGAGGCGGAGGCCATGACCGCCGCCGCCGAGGCCGCCGCGGAGCGCGGACAGCTCGCCATGGTCGGCTTCAACTACCGCCGGCTGCCCGCAACGGCGCTCGCCCGGTCGATGGTGGCCGACGGCCGCCTCGGCGCCCTGCGGCACGTCCGGGTGACGTACCTCCAGGACTGGCTGGTCGATCCCGAGTTCCCGCTGACCTGGCGGCTGCGCAGGGAACTGGCCGGCTCCGGCGCGCTCGGGGACCTGGGGGCGCACATCGTCGACCTGGCGCAGTACCTGGCGGGCGAACCGGTCGTCGGCGTCTCCGCGCTGACCGAGACGTTCGTCCGCGAACGCCCGCTGCCCCGGGGCGCGTCGAGCGGCCTGAGCGCGACCGGCTCCCCGGGCGGACCGGACGGCGGCGCTGCTCCGGGCGGCGCCGACGCCGTCTCGGCGGGCGGCACGGGTGGCACAGGCGGCACGGGTGGCACGGGCGGCGTCGGCGCGGTGACCGTCGATGACGCAGCCCTCTTCACCGGCCGCTTCGCCTCCGGGGCCCTCGCCTCCTTCGAGGCCACCCGGTTCGCCACCGGACGCAAGAACGCGCTGCGCATCGAGCTCAACGGCGAGCGCGGCTCGCTCGCCTTCGACCTGGAGCGCCTGAACGAACTCTCGTACCACGACCACACCGAGCCCGGCGCCTACGCGGGCTTCCGCCGGATCCTCGTCACCGAACCCGACCACCCCTACCTGGACGCCTGGTGGCCGCCGGGCCACGGCCTCGGCTACGAGCACACCTTCGTGCACCAGGCCCGCGACCTGGTGCGGGCGATCGCCGGGGGCCGCACGCCCGTGCCGTCCTTCGCCGACGGCCTGCGCGTACAGCGCGTCCTGGCGGCCGTCGAGGAGAGCGCCGCGAAGAACTCCGTCTACACCCCCGTCCCGTCCGTCCAGTCCTTTCCGTCCATCCCGTCCATCTCGTCCTGAGTGATCCGTCTTGGCCCGAGGAGGCTTCGAGGCATGCCCCGCACCTTCACGCTCTTCACCGGCCAGTGGGCCGACCTGCCGCTCGAGGAGGTCTGCCGGCTCGCCCGCGACTTCGGTTACGACGGGCTCGAACTCGCTTGCTGGGGCGACCACTTCGAGGTCGACAAGGCGCTCGCCGACCCCGCGTACATCGCGTCGCGCCACCAGCTCCTCGACAAGTACGGTCTCAAGTGCTGGGCGGTCTCCAACCACCTGGTCGGCCAGGCCGTCTGCGACGCCATCATCGACGAGCGCCACCGGGCGATCCTGCCCGCGCGTATCTGGGGCGACGGCGAGCCCGAGGGCACACGGCAGCGGGCCGCCGCCGAGATCGCCGACACCGCGCGGGCCGCCGCGGCCTTCGGGGTCGACACCGTCATCGGCTTCACCGGCTCGGCGATCTGGCACCTGGTCGCCATGTTCCCGCCGGCGCCCGAGTCGATGATCGAGCGCGGCTACGAGGACTTCGCCACGCGCTGGAACCCGATTCTCGACGTCTTCGACGCCGAAGGCGTCCGCTTCGCGCACGAGGTCCACCCCAGCGAGATCGCCTACGACTACTGGACGACGCGGCGCGCGCTGGAGGCCGTGGACCACCGCCCGGCCTTCGGCCTGAACTTCGACCCCTCGCATTTCGTCTGGCAGGACCTCGACCCGGTCGGCTTCCTGTGGGACTTCCGCGACCGGATCTACCACGTCGACTGCAAGGAGGCCCGCAAGCGGCTCGACGGGCGCAACGGCCGGCTCGGCTCCCACCTGCCCTGGGGCGACCCGCGCCGCGGCTGGGACTTCGTCTCCGCGGGCCACGGCGACGTCCCCTGGGAGGACGTGTTCCGGATGCTGCGCTCCATCGACTACACCGGCCCCGTGTCCGTGGAGTGGGAGGACGCCGGCATGGACCGGCTGCAAGGCGCCCCCGAGGCCCTGGCCCGTCTCAAGACCTTCGACTTCGAGCCGCCGTCGGCCTCCTTCGACGCGGCGTTCGGCGGCGGCGACCAGCCCTAGACCGCCCGCGTTCACGCTCCACAGGGCGGCCGGAACCGGGCCGCCCCACCGAACTCCGGGGTGACGGCGCACCCCGGCGCACCGTACCCGCCCGTACGACCAGCCCCTACACGGAGGCATCTCGTGCACCCCACCGGCATGAACACCGGCAGGAACGCCGGCAGGAACGGAAAACCCCACGGTCCCGCCAGACGCACCGGAGTGCGCAGGGCGCTCGCCCTGCTGAGCGGCGCCCTGCTCGCGGCCGCTTCCCTCACCCTCACCGCGCCCCAGGCCGGCGCGGCCGTCGCCGATCCGGGCGGTGCCCCGGCGGCCGCTGCCGCCGAGGACTTCCAGCAGGTCACCCTCGCCAAGGGCGAGCCCGAGGTCGGCGAGCCGATGTCGCTGGCCGTACTGCCCGACCGCTCCGTGCTGCACACCTCGCGCGACGGCGAACTGCGGCTCACCGACAGCGCGGGCAACACCACGCTGGCGGGCAGGCTCGACGTGTACAGCCACGACGAGGAGGGCCTCCAGGGCGTCGGCATCGACCCCGGCTTCGCCGACAACCGCTTCATCTACCTCTACTACGCGCCGCCCCTGGACACCCCCGCGGGCGACGCCCCCGAAACCGGCACCGCCGCCGACTTCGCCCCCTTCGACGGCGTCAACCGGCTCTCGCGCTTCGTGCTGAACACGGACGGCACCCTGGACACGGCCAGCGAGACGAAGATCCTCGACGTGCCGACCTCCCGGGGCATCTGCTGTCACGTGGGCGGTGACATCGACTTCGACGCGGACGGCAACCTCTACCTGTCGACCGGCGACGACTCCAACCCGTTCCAGTCCGACGGCTTCAGCCCGCTCGACGAGCGCACCGACCGCAACCCCGCCTTCGACGCCCAGCGCAGCTCCGGCAACACCAACGACCTGCGCGGCAAGATCCTGCGCATCAAGGTCGACGCGGACGGCTCGTACACCATCCCGGACGGCAACCTCTTCGCCCCCGGCACGGACAGGACCCGGCCCGAGATCTACGCCATGGGCTTCCGCAACCCGTTCCGCTTCAGCGTCGACAAGGAGACCGGCATCCTCTACGTCGGCGACTACGGCCCGGACGCCGGCGCCGCCGACCCGTCCCGGGGCCCGGCGGGCCAGGTCGAGTTCGCCCGCGTGACGGCTCCCGGGAACTTCGGCTGGCCCTACTGCACCGGCGACAACGACGCCTACGTCGACTACGACTTCGCGACGCAGACGTCCGGACCGTCCTTCGACTGCGCCGCGCCGAAGAACGACTCGCCGCACAACACCGGACTGACCGACCTGCCTCCCGCGCAGGCCGCGTGGATCCCGTACGACGGCGCGTCCGTCCCCGAGTTCGGCGACGGCTCCGAGTCGCCGATGGGCGGCCCGGTCTACCACTACGACGCCTCGCTCGACTCGCCCGTGAAGTTCCCCGAGGCGTACGACGGCGACTTCTTCGCCGGGGAGTTCGGCCGCCGCTGGATCAAGCGGATCACCTCGGACGCCGGTGGCGCCGTGCAGTCGATCAACGACGTCCCCTGGACCGGCACCCAGGTGATGGACATGGCCTTCGGCCCCGACGGCGCGCTGTACGTCCTCGACTACGGCACCGCCTGGTTCGGCGGCGACGAGTACTCGGGTCTCTACCGGATCGAGAACGCCACCGACGGGCACTCGCCCGTCGCACAGGCCGCGGCCGACCGCACCTCGGGCCAGGCCCCGCTGCGGGTGCGCTTCTCCTCGGCCGGCACCATCGACGCGGACGGCGACGCCCTCACCTACAGCTGGGACTTCGGCGACGGCGCCACGTCGACGGCGGCGAACCCGTCGCACCGCTACACGAAGAACGGAACCTACACGGCGACACTGACGGCGAAGGACCCCGACGGGCGCACCGGCAGCGCGAGCGTGCAGGTCGTCGTCGGCAACACCGCGCCCACGGTCGTGCTCCAACTGCCGCAGGATGGAGCGCTGTTCAGCTTCGGCGACGCGGTGCCGTTCCAGGTGAAGGTCACCGACCCCGAGGACGGCCGGACCATCGACTGCGCCAAGGTCAAGGTCACCTTCATCCTCGGCCACGACAGCCACGGCCACCCGCTCACCTCGGCGAACGGCTGCTCCGGCACCATCCAGACCAGCGCCGACGGCGGCCATGACGAGAACGCCAACATCTTCGGCGTCTTCGACGCCGAGTACACCGACAACGGAGGCGGCGGCCAGGAGGCCCTGACCTCGCACGACCAGAACGTGCTCCAGCCCCGGCACCGGCAGGCCGAGCACTACGGCGACGCCTCCGGGGTCACGGTGGTGAGCAGGAACTCGGCGCACGGCGGCAAGACGGTCGGCGACATCCACAACGGCGACTGGATCTCCTTCGAGCCGTACGTGCTGAGCAACGCCGAGTCGGTCACGGCCCGGGTCGCGGGTCCGGCCGGAACCCTGGAGATCAGGGCGGGCTCGCCCAAGGGCCGGCTGCTCGGCCGGACCGCCGTCACCGCGACCGGCGGCGCGGACACCTACCAGGACGTGACCGCCGACCTCGCGCACGCGCCGCGCGGCACGACCACGCTCTACCTCGTCTTCAAGGGCAAGGGGAGCGGAGCCCTGTACGAGGTGGACGACTTCACGTTCACCACCGGCTGAGCACACCGAGTCCACGAGAGGCTGTGATGTGTCATGCGCGCAACAGCACGTGTGCTGACGTCGGCCGCCGCGGCAGCCCTGCTCCTCGGCGGTGTCCCGGGGCCGGCGGCCTCCGTCCCCGCCGCCACCGGCGGTAACGGCGGGCAGGGCGCCGTCAGCGACAAGGGGCACGACGGCAAGCGCATCCTGGTCTTCTCCAAGACCGCCGGCTTCCGGCACGACTCGATCCCCGAGGGCGTCGCCGCCGTACGGGAACTCGGGGCGGTGCACGGCTTCGGTGTCGACGCCACCGAGGACGCGGGCGCCTTCACCGCCCGCAACCTCGCCCGGTACGACGCCGTGGTCTTCATGTCGACCACCGGCGACGTCCTGGACGACGCCCAGCAGCGGGCCTTCGAGCGGTACATCGGCCGCGGCGGCGCCTACGTCGGCGTCCACGCCGCCGCGGACACCGAGTACGACTGGGCCTTCTACGGCGGGCTCGCGGGCGCGTACTTCCAGTCGCACCCCGCGATCCAGCCCGCGACGGTCCGGGTGGAGGACCGGTCGCACCCGGCCACCTCGGGTCTCGACCCGGTCTGGAACCGCACCGACGAGTGGTACAACTACCGCTCCGACCCCCGGGACCGGGCCCGCGTCCTCGCCTCGCTCGACGAGTCGTCGTACAGCGGCGGCACGATGAACGGGGACCACCCCATCGCCTGGTGCCAGCACTACCGCGGCGGCCGCGCCTTCTACACCGGGGGCGGCCACACCGAGGAGTCCTACGCGGACCCCGCCTTCCGGCAGCACCTGCTGGGCGGGATCCGCTGGGCCGTCGGCGAGGCACAGGCGGACTGCCGCCCGGAGAACGGCTACCGGCCGCTCTTCGACGGCACCGCCGAGTCGCTTGCGGCGTGGAAACAGGCCGGGCCCGGCACGTTCACCCGCTCCGACGACGGAACGCTCACGTCCTCGGGCGGCATGGGCATGCTGTGGTACGCGGCCTCGGGCTTCGGCTCGTACTCGCTGAAGCTCGACTGGCGCATGGCCGGCGACGACAACTCCGGCGTGTTCGTGGGCTTCCCGGCCTCGGACGACCCGTGGTCCGCCGTCGACAACGGCTACGAGATCCAGATCGACGCCACCGACGCGCCCGACCGCACCACCGGGTCCGTGTACAGCTTCCAGTCCGCCGACACCGTCAGGCGCGACCGCGCGCTGAATCCGCCGGGGGAGTGGAACACGTACGAGATCCGCGTGGAGGGCGAGCGGCTGCGTGTCTTCCTCAACGGCGTGAAGATCAACGATTTCACCAACACCGATCCGGCCCGGAGCCTGCGCGACGGCCACCTCGGCATCCAGAACCACGGAGCCGACGACCAGGTCTCCTTCCGCAACATCCGGATCAGGGAACTGCCCGCGCGGTCCGCCGCGCCGGGCCGCTGAACGGCGGCGGGCGGGAGACGCCGGACTCCCGCCCGCCGTCCCGCACCCCTCCGCGCTCCGGGTGCGCCCGACACGCCCCGCACACTCGCCGCTTGCCCGCCGTGGCCGACGTACGACCAGGAGGTTGTCCATGTCCGCGTCCCCTTCCGTGCCTGGAATGCCCGCCCCCCGGGTGGGGGTGTGGCTGATCGGAGCGCGCGGCTCCGTCGCCACCACCGTCGTCGCCGGCTGCGCCGCCCTGACCGCCGGTCTGCACGCCCCGACGGGCCTGGTCACCGAGACCGGCCTCTTCACCGGCAGCGGCCTGCCGACCCTGCCGTCCCTCGTCTTCGGCGGCCACGACACGGTGGACTGCCCGCTGTCCAAGCGGGCGGAACACCTGGCCGCCGGCGGAGTGCTCCCGCCCGGCCTGCCCGCCGCGGTCACCGCCGAACTCGACGCCGCCGACGCCGAGATCAGGCCCGGCGGCCCCGCCCCCGGAGACTCCCGCGCCCAGGACGAGCTGACCGAGACCTTCGCCGCGGACATCCGTGACTTCGTACGACGACGGGGTCTGGCCCGGGCCGTGGTGGTGAACGTGGCGTCCACGGAACCGGAGCCGCCGGGGCCGGGGTCGACTCGGGCACCGACGCCGGGGCTCGGCGAGGCCGCGCCCGCCGGACCCGCGTCGCCAGGCCGCCCGCTGCCCGCCAGTTCCCTGTACGCTGCGGCGGCCCTGCGCGCGGGCTGCCCCTACGTGAACTTCACCCCGTCGACGGGCCTCCACCACCCCGCGCTCGCGCCCCTGGCCGAGTCCTGCGGTCTGCCCTACGCGGGCCGCGACGGCAAGACCGGACAGACCCTGCTGCGGTCGGTCCTCGGACCGATGTTCGCCCAGCGCGCGCTACGGGTCAGGGCCTGGTCCGGCACCAACCTGCTGGGCGGCGGCGACGGCGCCTCCCTCGCCGATCCGGCCGCCGCGGCGGCGAAGAACGCGGGCAAGGAACGGGTACTGGCCGAGACCCTCGGCACGGTGCCCGAGGGCGAGGTGCACATCGACGACGTGCCCGCCCTCGGCGACTGGAAGACCGCCTGGGACCACATCGCCTTCGACGGTTTCCTCGGCACCCGCATGGTCCTCCAGACCACCTGGCAGGGCTGCGACTCCGCCCTCGCGGCCCCGCTCGTCCTCGACCTCGCCCGTCTGACGGCCCGCGCCCACGAGGCCGGCCTCACCGGCCCGCTCGGCGAACTCGCCTTCTACTTCAAGGACCCCGTGGGCGACGCCCCCGCGTCCCTCGGCGAGCAGTACGCGGCCCTGGCCCGTCTCGCGGAACAACTGCGACGGCTGCCGGAGGAGAACCGGTGAGGCCGGGTGCCGCGGCGTGGGCCGAACTGCTGCGGCTGCCCGCCCTGTTCACCGTCCCCGGGGACGCGCTGGCGGGCGCGGCCTGTGCCGGCTCCCGTCCGACCGGACGCACCCTGCTCGCCGCCGGCGCCTCCGTCTGCCTGTACGAGGCGGGCATGGCCCTGAACGACTGGGCCGACCGGGCGGAGGACGCCGTCGAACGCCCGCACCGCCCGCTGCCCTCCGGCCGCGTCCGTCCGGCGTCCGCCCTCCTCGCCGCGTCCGGCCTCACGGCGGCCGGCCTCGCCCTGGCCGCCCGAGCGGGCCGCCCCGCCCTCGCGGTCGCGGCACCGCTCGCGGCCACGGTCTGGGCGTACGACCTGGCGCTGAAGCGGACCTCTGCCGGACCGGCGGCCATGGCCACGGCCCGCGGCCTCGACCTGCTCCTGGGCGCGGCCGCCACCACCGGCCGTACCCGGGGTGCTCTGCCCTCCGCCGTGACGCTGGGCGCGCACACCCTCGCCGTGACCCACGTGTCACGCCGCGAGACACAGGGCGGTTCCTCCGGCGCCCAGCTTGCCGCGCTGGCCGTGACCGGCGCACTCACCGCTCGGCTGCTGACGCCCCGGCCGACGGCCGCGACCCGGCCGAACACCCTCCGCAAAATCTCCAGCATCCCTTCCATCCACGCCCTGCCCCTCGCCGCCCGGCCCGGCAATGCCGTGCCGAGCAGTGCCGTCCCCAGGACTGGCGCGCCCCTCAGCGCCGTCCCCAGCATTGCCACGCCCCTCAGTGCCCTGCTCACCTGCGCACCGCCTCTCGCCTACGCCGCCACATCCGCCGGTCCCCTCATCCATGCCGCCCTCAACCCGTCACCTCCGCTCACCCAGCGAGCCGTCGGCGCCGGCATCCGCGCCCTGATCCCCCTCCAGGCCGCCCTCGCCGCGCGGGCCGGAGCCCCGTTCGCGGCCCTGCTGACCGCCGCCCTCGCCCCGGCGGCCCGCACGTTCGCCCGGCGGGTGAGCGTCACCTGAACCCGGGTGGGCCGAAGAAGTCCGTCTCGTCGTGAGGAAGGTGAGCGCGTCCCATGAACCCCACACCCGGCGGCCCCGCCCCGCACACGGCCCCCGCTCGAGCAGCCGAACGCCTCCGTTTCGGCTACGGCACCAACGGCCTCACCGACCTCCGTCTCGACGACGCCCTCGCCCTCCTCGCCGAACTCGGCTACGACGGGGTGGGACTCACCCTCGACCACATGCACCTCGACCCGCTCGCCCCGGACCTCGCCGCCCGTACCCGTGCGGTGGCCCGCAGGCTGGACGCGCTCGGCCTGGACGTCACCGTCGAGACCGGCGCCCGCTACGTGCTCGACCCACGCCGCAAACACGGCCCGTCGCTCCTCGACCCGGACCCCGACGACCGGGCCCGCCGCGTCGCTCTGCTGGTACGGGCCGTGCAGGTGGCCGCCGATCTCGGCGCGCACGCCGTGCACTGCTTCAGCGGGACCACCCCGGCCGGTACCGACGAGGACACCGCCTTCAAACGCCTCGCCGAAGCGTTCGCCCCCGTACTGGACGCCGCCACCCAGGCCGGTGTCCCGCTCGCCGTCGAACCCGAACCGGGCCATCTGCTCGCCACTCTCGCCGACTTCCACCGGCTGCGCGAGGCACTCGGCGACCCCGGCACCCTCGGCCTGACCCTGGACATCGGCCACTGCCAGTGCCTGGAGCCGCTGCCGCCCGCCGACTGCGTGCGCGCCGCCGCGCCCTGGCTGCGCCACGTCCAGATCGAGGACATGCGCCGCGGTGTCCACGAACACCTTCCGTTCGGGGACGGGGAGATCGACTTCCCGCCCGTACTCCGCGCCCTGGCCGAGACCGGATACCAGGCGCTCACCGTCGTCGAACTGCCCCGCCACTCCCATGCGGGCCCCCGGTTCGCCGAACAGTCCCTCCCGTTCCTCCACCGCGCGGCCCGGGCGATCCCCGAAGGCCCCGACGAAGGGAGAACCCCGTGAGACAGCACGCCGGCCCCGGCCACGAACGCCGGACGGACCCCACCGAGCCACCCGTCCTCACCGCCCTGCGCACTGACCTGAACAGCCGGCTCGGTGCCGACGCCCGGGCCTGGCTCGACCAGGCGCTGGACGAGGCGACCGCGCATCCCGGCACACGCGGGCCAGTCTCGGCCTGGGAACTGCGGATCGCCGAGGCCGGCCGCCGCTGCGGAGCCGAACACGCCGACGCCGCCCGCGTCCTCCTCCTGTGCGCCGCCCGCGCGGACGCCGCCGCGCTGACCCGCGTCTACCGCCAGGGCACCGCCGCCGAACGCCGGGCCGTCCTCCAGGCCCTGCCCCATCTCGTGCCCGGCCCCGACGCCCTTCCCCTTGTCGAGGACGCCCTCCGTACCAACGACACCCGGCTCGTCGCCGCCGCCGTCGGCTTCTACGCCGCCCGCCATCTCGACCCCCACAACTGGCGTCATGCCGTCCTGAAATGCCTGTTCACCGGTGTCCCCGTCGACGCGGTGGCCGACCTGTCCCAGCGCGCCCACGCCGACCCCGAACTAGCCCGCATGCTCGGCGACTACGCGGCGGAGCGCACCGCCGCGGGCCGCCGCGTGCCCGAGGATCTGCACCGCGTGCTCGCCCTCACCGGACCAGCCACCCCGCCCGGCAAGGAGTCCTGATGCGCATCTTCGACCCCCACATCCACATGACCTCGCGGACCACCGACGACTACGAGGCCATGCACGCTGCGGGCGTACGCGCGGTGGTGGAACCGTCCTTCTGGCTCGGCCAGCCCCGCACCTCGCCCGCCTCCTTCCTGGACTACTTCGACTCCCTGCTGGGCTGGGAGCCCTTCCGCGCCGCCCAGTACGGCATCGCCCACCACTGCACGCTCGCCCTCAACCCGAAGGAGGCCAACGACCCTCGCTGCGTGCCCGTACTGGACGAACTGCCGCGGTATCTCGTCAAGGACCAGGTGGTGGCCGTGGGCGAGATCGGCTACGACTCGATGACGCCGGCCGAGGACACCGCGCTCGCCGCCCAGCTGCAACTGGCCGCCGACCACGCACTGCCCGCCCTGGTCCACACCCCGCACCGCGACAAGCGGGCCGGGCTGCGCCGCACTCTGGACGTGGTGCGGGAATCCGCGCTGCCGGTAAACCGGGTGCTGGTCGACCACCTCAACGAGACGACCGCCAAGGAGGCGAAGGACAGCGGCTGCTGGCTGGGCTTCTCCGTCTATCCGGACACCAAGATGGACGGGCAGCGCATGGTCGCCGTCCTCGAGGAGTTCGGCCCGGAGAAGGTGCTGGTCAATTCGGCCGCCGACTGGGGCAGAAGCGATCCCTTGAAGACCCGCGAGGTGGGCCGGGCGATGCTCGCGGCCGGCTTCACCGAGGAGGATGTGGACCGGGTGCTCTGGCGCAACCCGGTCGCGTTCTACGGACTCAGCGGACGCCTGGACCTCGACGTCGCGGACACGGCGGCCACCCACGAGGGAAACTCCATCCTGCGCGGCGCGCCCAGGACCGCGGCCCCGGACGACCACGGCACCCGGGACAACGGCATCGACGCCCCGGACGGCCACGGCACACCGGGCAACGACGCCGATGCCCCGGACGGCGCCCCCGCGACGGGAGCGTGAGCCATGCGCTTCCGGCACCCCGACGGCTCCGTCGTCCACCTCGCCTACTGCACCAACGTGCACCCCGCCGAGACGCTCGACGGCGTACTCGCCCAGCTCCGTGACCACTGCGAACCCGTCCGCAGGCGGCTCGGCCGCGACCGCCTCGGCATCGGGCTCTGGCTGGCCAGGGACGCCGCCCGAGCCCTGGTCACCGACCCCGCCGCCCTGCGCGGCCTGCGCACCGAACTCGACCGCCGCGGCCTCGAAGTCGTCACGCTCAACGGCTTCCCCTACGAAGGGTTCGGCGCCGAAGAGGTCAAGTACCGCGTCTACAAGCCGGACTGGGCCGACCCCGAACGCCTCGACCACACCACCGCCCTGGCCCGCGTCCTCGCCCAGCTCCTCCCCGACGACGTCACCGAGGGCAGCATCTCCACGCTGCCCCTCGCCTGGCGCACCGCGTACGACGACGAGCGGGCCGCCGCAGCCCACGCCGCGCTGACCGCACTCGGCGACCGCCTGGACGCCCTGGAAGAGCTGACCGGCCGCTCCATCCGCATCGGCCTCGAACCGGAACCCGGCTGCACCGTCGAGACCACGCGGGACGCCATCGCCCCGCTCACCGCCCTCGACCACGACCGCATCGGCATCTGCGTCGACACCTGTCACCTCGCCACCTCCTTCGAAGACCCGCACACCGCCCTGGACGCACTCACCCGCGCGGGCATCCCCGTCGTCAAATCCCAGCTCTCCGCCGCCCTGCACGCCGAACACCCCCGTCTCCCCGAAGTCCGCACGGCCCTCGCCGTCTTCGACGAACCCCGCTTCCTGCACCAGACCCGCACCCGGACGTCCACCGCACTGCACGGCACCGACGACCTCGGACAGGCTCTCGCCGACGGCGCCCTGCCCACCGGCACTCCTTGGCGCGCCCACTTCCACGTCCCCCTGCACGCGGCCCCCGCCGCGCCGCTCACCTCCACGCTCCCCGTACTCCACGCCGCGCTCACCGGCCTCGTCGGCGGCCCGCACCCCCTCACCCGCCACCTGGAGGTCGAGACCTACACCTGGCAGGCCCTGCCACCCGAGCTGCGCCCCCGGGCCCGTGCCCAGCTCGCCGACGGCATCGCGGCCGAACTCACCCTCGCCCGCGACCTGCTGACGGACCTCGGCCTCAAGGAGCTGCCGTGAACCAGCCGCCGCCACCCCCCGGTCCCACTCCTCTCCTCGTCCTGGACGTCGTCGGCCTCACCCCCCGTCTCCTCGACCACATGCCCCACCTCAAGTCGCTCGGCCGGTCCGGCTCCCATGCCGCGCTCGGCACCGTCCTGCCCGCCGTGACCTGCGCCGCCCAGTCCACCTTCCTCACCGGCACCCACCCCGCCGAGCACGGCATCGTCGGCAACGGCTGGTACTTCCGCGAGCTCGGCGACGTACTCCTGTGGCGCCAGCACAACGGCCTGGTGTCCGGCGACAAACTGTGGGACGCTGCCCGCCGCGCGCACCCCGGCTACACCGTGGCCAACATCTGCTGGTGGTACGCCATGGGCGCCGACACCGACATCACCGTCACCCCCCGTCCCGTGTACTACGCCGACGGCCGCAAGGAACCCGACTGCTACACCCGGCCCCCGGCCCTGCACGACGAACTCACCGACCGCCTCGGCACCTTCCCCCTCTTCCACTTCTGGGGACCGGGCGCCGACCTGGTCTCCAGCCGGTGGATCATCGACGCGACCCGCCACATCATCCGGACCAGACGGCCGGACCTCACCCTGTGCTACCTCCCTCACCTCGACTACGACTTGCAGCGCTACGGCCCCGACGACCCGCGCTCCCTCAAGGCGGCCGCCGACCTGGACGCGGCCATGGCTCCTCTCCTGAACGACGCCCGGGCCGAAGGCCGTACCGTCGTCGCGCTGTCCGAGTACGGCATCACCCGCGCGGACCGGCCCGTCGACATCAACCGCGCCCTGCGCCGCGCCGGACTCCTCGAGGTGCACACGCAGGACGGCATGGAGTACCTCGACCCGATGGCCTCGCGCGCCTTCGCCGTCGCCGACCACCAGATCGCCCACGTGTACGTGCGCCGGCCGGAGGATCTGGCGGCGACCAGGGCCGCCCTGGCCGGACTGCCCGGCATCGAGCGACTCCTCGACGACGAGGGGAAGAAGGCCCACCATCTCGACCATCCGCGCTCCGGCGAGCTCGTCGCCGTCGCGGAGCCGGACGCCTGGTTCACGTACTACTACTGGCTCGACGACGACCGCGCGCCCGACTTCGCGCAGCTCGTCGAGATCCACCGCAAACCCGGCTACGACCCGGTCGAACTCTTCATGGACCCGCTCGACCCCTACGTCAAGGTCAAGGCGGCGACGGCGCTGGCCCGCAAGAAGCTCGGCATGCGCTACCGCATGGCGGTCGTGCCGCTGGACCCCTCACCTATTCGCGGCAGCCACGGTCGCCTGCCATCGAGCGACGACGACGGTCCGCTCATCATCTGCTCCACCCCCCGCGCGATCACCGGCCGCGTCGCGGCCACCGACGTGAAATCCCTGCTGCTCGACCTGGCCGGACTCGGATGACAGGACCCGAACCACCGGACGCGTATGACCGGATTCGATGGGCCGGTCGAGCGACTACGCACAGTGAAGCACGAAGCGCCGACAGCGCGTCCGGCCTGTGGATAACCATCGAATCCGCAGGTCAGCAGGCACCCGTTACCGCTGAACACCTATCCGAAAGAGAGACACCGTGACCGCGTTCAACGACGAATCCGGAACCGGCGACGCCCTGCGTCGCACTCTCGGCGTCGACCGCCGCCGTTTCCTCAGCACCTGCACCGCCGTGGCGGCCGGGGCCGTCGCCGCACCGGTCTTCGGGGCGGCCCCGGCCCTGGCCGGGGACCGGGGCAGAGACCACGACCACGGCCGTGGACACGACCACGGTCACGGACACGGCGGGGACGTCCTCGTCCCGCCCGCCAGGCGCGGCATCATCCTCTACACCGTCCGCGACGCGACGGGCCGCGACCCGCTGAGCTCGGACCTGCCTTCGGGCTTCCGCGAGGTCTTCAGGCAACTGTCGCGCTTCGGGTACCGGCAGGTGGAGTTCGCCGGCTACGGCCAGCACGCCAACGCGCCGGGCGGAGCCAGTCTGGAGTCCGTCGCGGGGGCCAGGCTGCTGCGTTCCTGGCTCGACGACTACGGGCTGCGGGCCCAGGGCAACCACGGCTTCATACCGTCCTCCTGGCCGCTGACCACCGCCGACCTGGACACCTTCAAGAAGCACCTGGAGATCGCCAACATCCTCGGCATGGACCACATGGGCACCGGCGGTGACCCCACCGGCAGCTCCTACCGGTCCGACTGGGACGTGGCGGCCGACAAGTGGAACGCGCTGGGCGCGATCGCCCGCCGCGAGGGCATCAAGCTGTACACGCACAACCACGACGCGGCCTATGGCTTCCTGCTCGACGGAGGCCCGCTGGACGACCAGGGCCGTCCGACCCGCAGCTCCGGCATCCGCAAGCTGGAGTACTTCCTGAAGGTCACCGACCCGAAGAACGTCTGGCTGGAGATGGACATCTTCTGGGCGCACGTGGCCCGGTACAAGTTCCACACCCACACCGCGCACGACGGCTCCACCCGGGAGAAGGTCTTCGACCCGGCCGGGCTCGTCGCCCGCAACAACAAGCGCTACCCGCTGTTCCACGCCAAGGACGGCACCGTCAACCCGGCCAACTCCGACGGCTGGGGGTACGACATGGTCACCTTCGGCACCGGCGACATCGACTACCGCACGTTCTTCTCCCGTGTCGGCGACCGGAACTACCACAACCCGATGATCGAACACGACTTCGCGCCGAGTGCCACCGATCCCGCGCAGTCCCTCAGTGTCGCGAAAGCCAGCTACGACAACCTCGCGGCGCTGCGCGGCAAGCGCCACTGAGCCCCGTACCGGCGCGTCTCGCCGGCCCGCACGCCCGGCTCACCCGTCCGCACGCCGGGCTGCCCTCCCCACAGCACACCGCGGGGAGGGCAGCCCGGCGTCGTACGGAGCCGTGTCACACGGCAGGCTGCGCCGCCGGATCCGTGTCACGGCCCGGCTGGCGCAGCAGCAGGGCCAGCGCCGCCGCCACCATGGAGATGCCGCCGGCCAGCGCGTAGGCGCCGTTGTAGCCCCAGGCCGCGACCACCATGGAGCCGAGGCCGCCGCCGAACAGGCCGCTGATCAGCTTGCCGCTGTAGACGAGGCCGTAGTTGGTGGCGTTGTAGTTCTCGCCGAAGTAGTCCGGGGTCAGCGCCGCGAACATCGGGTAGAACGCCCCGCCGCCGAAGCCGGAGAGGAAGGCGAAGAACAGGAAGAGCCATTCGTTCTTCAGGTCACCGGCCCAGATCACGCCGAACTGGGCGAGCCCCAGGACGACGATGACGAACACCAGGGTCAGCTTGCGGCCCCAGGTGTCGGACAGCCAGCCCACCACCGCCCGGCCGATGCCGTTGATGACGGCCATGACACCCATGGAGGACGCCGCGACCAGGGGACCAAAACCGACCTCCTTGGCGAAGTCGACCTGGAAGGATATCCCGAAGATGGACACCCCTGCTGTCATCACGAGAGTGACCCACATAAGGGGCAGCATTCCCGTTCTGATGGCTTCCTTGGGGGTGTACTGCTTCACCGCCGGAGGGTTCTTGGCGAGGCCGGCCGACGCCTTGCTGTCACCGTTGTGGGTGAGCGGGTCGACGTCCGCCGGCCACCAGTTCTTGGGCGGGTCCTTGAAGAAGAACGCGCAGGACAGGACGACGATCATCACGTAGCAGCCGATGAGGTCCAGTACGCGGTGGTAATTGCCGGTGTCGAACGCGTAGTTGAAGATGAAGATGAACGGCAATGAGCCGTAGGCGAAGCCGCCGTTGACGAACCCCGTCCTGGCGCCCCGGCGCTCGGGGAACCACTTGCCGACCATGTTGATGCAGGTCGCGTACACCAGGCCCGAGCCGAGTCCGCCGATCACCCCGAAGCCGAGGATGGCCAGCAGGACGTTGCTCAGGTGCGACAGGGCCAGGAAGCCCAGCACACACATGAACGCGCCGGTGTACATGGCCCTGCGGGCCGTCAGGACGCCCTTCTCCCGCAGCCAGCCCGCCGGGAAGGCGATGCCCGCCTGGAAGAAGACCCAGACGCTGAGGATCCAGAAGGTGTTGCTCTGCGTCCAGCCGTGCGCGTGGGACAGGGTGTCCTCCGCGGAGCCGTACGCGTACTCGAAGACGCTGATGGCCATCATGGCGATCCAGGGCAGGTACACCATGAACTTCCGTGAGTGGCCCAGGATGTCCCGGTCCGTCTCGCCGATCCGGTAGACGCGGCCGTGTGAGTCGGTGACTTCTCGGTACGAGCGGTTCGAGGCGCCGGTTCCGGTCGACGCGTCGGGTGTGGCGATGGGGTCCGCCGTCATATCACGCCATCTCCTCGCCGAGGGGCTGGGGGTTGGGGACGATGCGCGTCTTCGGCCGGTCCGGTGACTTCAGGAACAGAGCCAGCACGGCCGACGCGAGGCCGATGGAGCCTGCGAGAACGAAGGCGCCCTGGTAGTCCCAGGCGCCGACCACGACCGCCCCCATGCCGGAGCCCACCAGACCCGAGACGAGCTTCGAGCTGTAGACCATTCCGTAGTTGGAGGCGTTGTTGTTCTCGCCGAAGTAGTCCGCCGTCATGGCCGCGAACAGCGGGAAGATCGCGCCGCCGCCGAAGCCGGAGACCATGGAGCAGAACAGGAAGAACGGCATGCTGCCCATCTGGCCGGAGACCAGCACTCCGAACTGGGCCGAACCCAGCACCAGACACACGATGATCAGCGTGTTGCGGCGGCCGAAGCGGTCGGAGATCCAGCCGATCACGCCTCGCCCGGTGCCGTTGACGATGGCCTTCAGGGACATCGCGGTGGCCACGATGCCGCCCGCGAATCCCATGTCCTTGCCGAACGGCACCTGGAAGGCGATGCCGAAGATGTTGATGCCGGCCGTGCACAGCAGACAGAACCACATCATCCACAGGACGGGTGTCCGGGCGGCCTCCTTGGGGGTGTACTGCCGGACGGCGGGCGGGTTCTTCTCCAGCGCGCGCCGGATCTTCGGGTCGTCGGACACCTTGAGCGGGTCCACGTACGCGGGCCACCACCCCTTGGGAGGGTCCTTGAAGAACCAGCCGGCGACGGCGACGACGAGGCAGCAGATCAGCCCGACCGACACCAGGACGCCCTGGTAGTTGCCCAGGTCCATGTAGGAGGTGAACAGGAACACGAAGGGCACTGAGCCATAGGCGAAACCGCCGTTGACCAGGCCGGTCTTGCCGCCCTTGCGCTCCGGATACCACTTGCCGACCATGTTCACGCAGGTCGCGTAGACGAGGCCGGCGCCGATGCCGCTGAACATGCCGAAGCCGAGATAGGCGACCGTCACGTGCGGCGCGAACGCGAGCGAGAGATAGCCGAGGAACGTGCCCAGCGCGCCGAGCAGCATCGCGTACCGCGCGGGCAGCCGCCCGCTCTCACGCAGTTGCCCGGCCGGGAAGGCGACGGCCGCCTGGAAGAACACCCAGACACCCATCAGCCAGAAGATGTGTCCGCTGCTCCACAGATGCGCCTCGTGCAGGGTGTCCTCGGCCGAGGTGAACGCGTACTCCGAGGAACTGATGCCGAGCATGCCCATCCAGGGGAACAGCACCATGGTCCAGCGTGGTCGCCCCATGATGTCCCGGTCGGTCTCACCGATGCGGTACAGGCGGCCGTTGCGGTCCGTCACCTGCCTGTAGGGGACGGACGTCGATAGGTCGGTGGTTGTCATGTCGCGAAGCACCCCTTGCGTCGAAAGATCTGGCCAGCGCCCCCTGTCCAAATGCCTTTCGTGTGCGCACGGGTCCGGCGGGCGGCCGACGCGCACCGTCGGCCGCCCACTGCGTCGGTCAGCTCATGAACCGCCCCCCAACAGCCCCGCGGACCGCGCCCAGCGGTACTTCGCGCCGAGCACCGCCACCGGCTTCTCGGTCGTGTACGGGTACGCCACGACCCCGCGCTCGTAGAGGTACTGGCACGCCGCCTCGACCTCGACGTCGCCCGCGAGCGACGCCACCACCGGCTTCTCGATGCCGCGTTCGCGGAACTCGGCCACCACGCGCGCGGTGAGCTCGGCGAACACCATGGGAGGCGTGACGATGGTGTGCCAGTAACCGAGGACCAGGGCGTGGATCCGCGGGTCCTCGAGACCCAGCCGGATCGTCGCCTCGTAGGTCGACGGCGGCTCCCCGCCGGTGATGTCCACCGGGTTGCCCGCCGCCCCGAAGGGCGGGATGTACGTCCGGAAGGACGCGTCCAGGTCGGGCGGTATCTCCATCAGGGAGAGCCCGTTGTCGGTCACCGCGTCGGACAACAAGACTCCGCTGCCGCCCGCCCCGGTGATGATCACGACGTTGTCGCCCTGGGGGGTGGGAAGCACGGGCAACGCGCGCGCGTACTCCAGCATGTCGTTCAGCCCGGGGGCACGGATGACACCGGCCTGCCTGAGGATGTCGTCGTAGACGGCGTCGTCGCCCGCGAGCGCGCCCGTGTGCGAGCCGGCCGCCTTGGCGCCCGCCGCCGTACGGCCCGCCTTGAGGACGACCACCGGCTTCTTCGGCACCGTCTCCCGAGCGGCCTTCACGAAGGCGCGCCCGTCCTTGAGGTCCTCCAGGTGCATCGCGATGCACTCGGTGTGCGGGTCCTCGCCGAACCAGGTCAGCAGGTCGTCCTCGTCCAGGTCCGACTTGTTGCCGAGCCCGACGATCGCCGACACGCCCGTCTTCGTCGTGCGCGCGAAGCCCAGGATGGCCATTCCGATGCCACCGGACTGCGAGGTGAGCGCGACCCCGCCCTTGACGTCGTAGGGCGTGCAGAACGTGGCGCACAGGTCCTGCCACGTCGAGTAGTAGCCGTAGATGTTGGGCCCGAGCAGCCGCACCCCGTGCCGTTCGGCGACGGCCACGATCTCGTCCTGGAGCGCCTGCTCGCCGGTCTCCGCGAACCCGGAGGGGATGAGCACGGCGTTCGGGATCCTCTTGCGTCCCACTTCCTCCAGGGCGGCGGCCACGAGCTTGGCGGGGATCGCGAAGACCGCGACGTCCACCTCGCCGGGCACGTCGGTGACGCTCCGGTACGCCTTGCGCCCCAGGATGTCGTCGGCCTTGGGGTTCACCGGGTGGATCTCCCCGGGGAAGCCGCCGTCGACGAGGTTGCGCATGACCGAGTTGCCGATCTTCCCCTGCTCGTTGGAGGCACCGATCACGGCCACGGAGGAGGGCTGCATCAGCCGGCGCATCGAGGCGAGGATCTCCTCGCGCGCGTAGGTGCGCCGTTTCCTGGGCGCCGAGTCGGCGAGGATGACCCTGATGTCCGCAGCGACCGCGCCCTGCGGGGTGGCGATCACCGGGTTGAGGTCCACCTCGGCGATCTCCGGGAAGTCAGCCACGAGTTCGGAGACCCGGCGGATCTGCTCGGCGACCGCCCAGCGGTCCACGGCCGGCGCACCGCGCACGCCGCGCAGGATCTCCGCGGCCCGGATCGAGTCCAGCATCGACAGCGCCTCGTCGGCGTCCACGGGCGCGAGCCGGAACGTGACGTCCTTGAGGACCTCGACCAGCACACCGCCGAGCCCGAAGGCGACGACCTTCCCGAAGGTCGGGTCGGTCACGGCGCCGACGATGACCTCCTGTCCCTGGGGGAGCAGTTCCTGGACCTGCACACCGTCGATGCGGGCCCGGGGGTCGTACGTGCGCGCGTTCTCGACGATCGAGTGGAAGGCGGCGCGCACGTCGGCCGCGCCCTCCACGCCGACGATCACTCCGCCGGCGTCGGTCTTGTGCAGGATGTCGGGGGAGACGATCTTCATCACGACGGGCCCGCCGAACCGTGCCGCGCACGCCACCGCCTCGTCGACGTCGGCCGCCAGTTCCTCGCCGGGTACGGCGATCCCGTACGCGTCGGCGATCACCTTGCCCTCGGGCGCGGTGAGCGCGGTCCGGCCCTCGGCCCGCACAGCGTCGAGGAGTGTACGCACCCTGAGCGCCCGGTCTTCGGCCATCAATCAGATCACTCCGTTCGACTTGAGCAGGCGCAGCTCCTCGTCGCCGAGGCCCAGCTCGCCGACGTAAACCTCTTCGTTGTGCTCGCCGAGCAGCGGGGAACCGGTCACGTCCACGGGGGAGTCGGAGAGCTTCAGCGGGCTGCCCACGGTCACGAACTCCCCCCGCTCGGGGTGCGGCACCCGGACGACCATCTCGTTGGCGACCAGCGACTCGTCCTCGATGATCTCCGCGGTGGACAGGATCGGGCCGCACGGGATGTTGTGGGCGTTGAGTCGCTCGAGGACCTGCCACTTGGGCAGCGTCGAGGACCACTCCTCGATGAGCTGGAACATCTTGGTGAGCTGCGGCAGCCGGGCCTCCGGGGTCGCCCACTCGGGATCGTCCGCCAGCTCGGGCCGGCCGATCAGCTCGGTGAGCGGCTTCCAGCCGACGGGCTGCACGATGACGTACACGTAGTCGTTCGGGCCGCCCGGCGCGCACTTGACCGCCCAGCCCGGCTGCCCGCCGCCGGACGCGTTGCCCGAACGGGGAACTTCCCGGCCGAAGTCGTCGTTCGGATATTCAGCGAGCGGGCCATGGGCCAGGCGCTGCTGATCGCGCAGCTTCACCCGGCAGAGGTTGAGCACAGCATGCTGCATGGCCACGTTGACCCGCTGACCACGCCCGGTGTTCTCCCGCTGGAACAGCGCCGCGAGAATCCCCGCCACGGCGTGGACGCCCGTGCCCGAATCACCGATCTGGGCCCCCGTCGCCAGCGGCGGCCCGTCCTCGAACCCGGTGGTCGACATCGACCCGCCCATGGCCTGAGCGACGACTTCGTACGCCTTGAAGTTGGTGTACGGACCGTCCCCGAACCCCTTGATGGAGGCATAGACGATACGCGGATTGATCTCCTGGATGCGGTCCCAGGTGAAGCCCATGCGGTCGACCGCGCCCGGGCCGAAGTTCTCGACCATGACGTCCGAGCGCCGGATCAGCTCGGTGAGGAGTTCCTTGCCGCGCTCGGTCTTGGTGTTGAGGGTGATGCTCCGCTTGTTGCAGTTGAGCATCGTGAAGTAGAGGGAATCGACGTCCGGAAGATCGCGCAGCTGCTTGCGCGTGATGTCACCGGTCGGCGCCTCCAGTTTGACGACGTCCGCGCCCAGCCAGGCCAGCAGCTGGGTGGCGGAAGGACCGGACTGGACGTGCGTCATGTCGAGGACGCGGATGCCTTCGAGGGCCTTGGTCATGGCCGGCTCACCTCACTTGTACATCGTCTGGTTCATGGTTCCGGGGGCGTACGCGTCCGGGTCGACCCAGACGTTGATCAGGGAGGGCTTGCCCGACTCGCGGGCGCGCCGCAGGGCGGGGCCGATGTCGGCGGGGTCGCGGACCTCCTCGCCGTAACCGCCCAGCATCTGCGCGAACTTGTCGTAGTGGACGTCGCCGAGAGTGTTGCCGACGCGCTCGCGTTCCTTGCCGTACTTGGCGGCCTGGCCGTAGCGGATCTGGTTCATGGAGGAGTTGTTGCCGACGATGCCGACGAAGGGGAGGTCGTAGCGGACGAGGGTCTCGAAGTCCCAGCCGGTGAGGGAGAAGGCGCCGTCGCCGAAGAGGGCCACCACTTCCTTGTCGGGCCGCGCCTGCTTGGCGGCGAGCACGAAGGGGACGCCGACGCCGAGCGTGCCCAGCGGTCCGGGGTCCATCCAGTGCCCCGGGGACTTGGGCTGCACGACCTGCCCGGAGAAGGTGACGATGTCGCCGCCGTCGCCGATGTAGACCGAGTCCTCGGTGAGGAAGTCGTTGATCTCGCTGACCAGCCGGTACGGGTGGATCGGGGAGGCGTCGGACCGCAGGCTGGGCAGCCGCTTCTCGATGGCCTTCTGCTCCGCCGCGCGCAGTTCGTCGAGCCATTCCTTGCGCTTGGCGGCGCCGCCGTTGACGCGTCCGGAGGCCGCCTCGGTGACCGACTTGAGCACGAGCCCCGCGTCGCCGACGATGCCGAGGTCGATGTCCCGGTTCTTGCCGACGGTGCGGTAGTCGAGGTCGATCTGCACGACGGTCGCGTCCGGCGACAGCCGCTTGCCGTAGCCCATGCGGAAGTCGAAGGGCGTGCCGACGATCACGATGACGTCGGCGCCTGCGAAGGCGTACCGGCGCGAGAGCTGGAAGTGGTGCGGGTCGCCGGGCGGCAGCGTGCCGCGGCCCGCGCCGTTCATGTACGCCGGGACGTTGAGGGCACGCACCAGCTCGATGGCGGACTCGGTGCCGCGCGTCGTCCACACCTGGCTGCCCAGCAGGACGGCCGGTTTCTCGGCGTGGACCAGCAGGTCGGCGAGGGTCTCGATCGCCTCAGGGTCGCCCGCGGAGCGCGTCGAGGCCCGGTAGTGACCGGCTTTGGGCACCCGTGCCTTGTCCACGGGCACCTTGGCGTCCAGCACATCGCGCGGGATCTCCAGGAAGGACGGTCCGGGTGCCCCGTGGTAGCACTCGCGGAAGGCCATCGACACCATGTCCGCGGCCCGGGCCGTGTCCGGCACGGTCGCGGCGAACTTGGTGATCGGCGTCATCATGTCGACGTGCGGCAGGTCCTGAAGGGACCCCATCTTGTGCTGGGTGTGCGCTCCTTGACCGCCGATCAGCAGCATCGGTGACTCGGCGCGGAAGGCGTTGGCGACGCCCGTCACGGCGTCGGTCGTACCGGGACCCGCGGTGACCACGGCGCATCCCGGTTTGCCGGTGATGCGCGCGTAACCGTCCGCGGCGTGGGCCGCGACCTGCTCGTGGCGCACGTCGACGACCTCGATGCCCTCGTCGACGCAGCCGTCGTAGATGTCGATGATGTGGCCGCCGCAGAGGGTGTAGACGACTTCCACCCCCTCCGCTTTGAGTGCCTTGGCGACCAGATGCCCGCCGGAGATGAGAGGCGTGGTGGTGTCGCTGCTGTCGTCGGGCATGGCGAAGTCCTGTCCCTTCGTAGGGGATGGGGAGCGCTCACGCGCTGATCCGTTGCTGCTCACGCGCTGATCCGTAGCCGCAGAAGTGCCGATCGGTAGCTGCTGAAGTGCCGATTGCCGGCTGCTGGACGTGCTGTTCCGCAGCCGCTGACGTGCTGGTTCGTCGTCGCTCGGTTCGCCGCGCAGTACATTGCATACAGTCGACGAATACTGTATGAAGCTTGTTATCCCGCATCTGGTCAGTGGTGTCCAGGGGGCGTGCGGCACTTTTCGGGGCCCGGCATCGACCCGGGCGACGCGTCAGACAGGAGCCCGAGATGGACCTGTACGAGCACCAGGCAAGGGAACTCTTCGAAGAACACGGCATCCCGGTGCCACGCGCCGAGGTCACGGACACGGCCAAGGGGGCCCGCGAGATCGCCCGCCGGCTCGGCGGCCGGGCGGTGGTCAAGGCCCAGGTGAAGACCGGCGGACGCGGCAAGGCGGGCGGCGTGAAGCTCGCCGCCGACCCGGCCGCCGCCGAGATCACCGCGCGCCAGATCCTCGGCATGGACATCAAGGGCCACACCGTGCGCACCGTGATGCTCGCCCAACCGGTTGACATAGAGAGCGAGTTCTACGTCTCCTATGTACTCGACCGGGCCGCGGGCCGCTTCCTCGCCATCGCGTCCGCGGAGGGCGGCATGGACATCGAGGAGGTCGCCGAAACCCGTCCGCAGGCCGTGGCACGCGTGCCCGTCGACCCCGCCGAGGGCGTCACCCCGGCGGTCGCGGCCCGGATCGCCCAGGCGGCGGGACTGCCCGCGCAGACCGTGGACGTCCTCATCAGGCTGTGGGAGGTGCTGACTCGCGAGGACGCCCTCCTGGTCGAGGTCAACCCGCTGGTGCGGACGCCCCAGGGCCGCATCCTCGCCCTAGACGGCAAGGTCACGCTCGACGACAACGCCCGCTTCCGGCAGGCCCGCTGGGGCGAACAGGAGACCGCGCACGACGACCCGCTGGAGGCGTCGGCCGCCGCCAAGGGACTCAACTACGTGAAACTGGACGGCGAGGTCGGCGTCATCGGCAACGGCGCGGGCCTGGTCATGTCGACGCTCGACGTGGTCGCCGGCTGCGGCGCCCGCCCCGCCGACTTCCTCGACATCGGCGGCGGCGCTTCCGCCCGGATCATGGCCGACGGACTCTCCGTGATCCTCGCCGACCCGGCCGTGAAGTCCGTCTTCGTCAACGTCTTCGGCGGCATCACCGCCTGCGACGCCGTCGCCGAGGGCATCGTCCAGGCGCTCGACTCCGTCCGGCTCACCAAGCCGCTCGTCGTCCGCCTCGACGGCAACAACGCCGCCCGGGGCCGCGCCGTCCTCGCCGACCGCGCGCACCCGCTGGTCGAGCAGCTCACCACCATGGACGGCGCCGCCCGGCGCGCCGCCGAACTCGCCCACGCCGGCTGAAGGAGCAGGACATGGCCATCTATCTGATCAAGGGCTCCAAGGTCCTCGTCCAGGGCATGACCGGCGGCGAGGGCATGAAGCACACCCGGCGCATGCTGGCGGCGGGCACCGATGTCGTCGGCGGAGTCAACCCGCGCAAGGCCGGCCGGACGGTCGAGTTCGACGTCCCGCAGAGCCCCGAGGGGCTGGGCGGCACCCGCAGGTCCGTGCCCGTCTTCGGAACGGTGCGCGAGGGCATGGCCGCGACCGGCGCCGACGTCACCGTGGTCTTCGTGCCGCCCGCCTTCGCCAAGGCGGCCGTTCTGGAGGCCGCCGACGCCGGTATCGCGCTCGCCGTCGTCATCACCGAGGGCATCCCCGTCCACGACACCGTCGTCTTCCAGGCGTACGCGGCGGCCCGGGGCACACGCGTCATCGGACCCAACTGCCCGGGCCTCATCAGCCCCGGACAGTCGAACGCGGGCATCATCCCCGCCGACATCACCAAGCCGGGCCGCATCGGCCTGGTGTCCAAGTCGGGCACGCTCACGTACCAGCTCATGTACGAACTGCGTGACATCGGCTTCTCGACGTGCGTCGGCATCGGCGGCGACCCGGTCGTCGGCACCTCGCACATCGACTGCCTGGCCGCCTTCGAGGACGACCCCGACACCGAACTCGTCGTCCTGATCGGGGAGATCGGCGGTGACGCGGAGGAGCGGGCCGCGGCCTACGTCCGCGAGCACGTGACCAAGCCGGTCGTCGGCTACATCGCCGGTTTCACCGCGCCCGAGGGCAGGACGATGGGCCACGCGGGCGCGATCGTCTCCGGTTCCTCGGGCACCGCCCAGGCCAAGAAAACGGCTCTCGAGGCGGCCGGCGTCCCGGTGGGAGGCACGCCCACCGAAACGGCACGGCTGGTTCTGGCCCGGCTGGAAACGGAGCGTGACGTCACTCATAGTTGACGCGAGGTGACTGTCACGACACGTGCCGCCTCACTACGTTCCTTCCTGCGTTTCCCCTACGCGCGACCGGCCCCGGCAGGCCGGCCGGCGCGGCCTGCCCCGCGCAGGCGAGCCATGCACGACCCGCCCCCGACTGTGCACCGAGAGCGGAGACACCGAATGGCATCCACCCTCACCCTCAAGTCCGGCACGTCCTGGAACGACGCCTGGCAGCGCTGCCTCGCCGTCGCTCCCGAGGCGTTCCGGGACGACCGCGTCCTCAACCTCTGGAACGCCGCCTGGCAGGCGGACGGCCGGGCCCTGCCCGCCATCAGCCCCGTCGACGGCAGCCCCATCGCGGGACCGCCCCGCCTGGACGGCGCCACCGCCCGGCAGGCCGTACGCGCCTCCCTCGACCAGCACCGCGCCTGGCGCCACGTATCCCTCGCCGAACGCCGGGCCCGCGTCGCGGCCACCCTCGATGCCCTCACCCAGCACCGCGAACTCCTCGCCCTGCTGCTCGTCTGGGAGATCGGCAAGCCCTGGCGGCTCGCCCAGGCCGACGTCGACCGGGCCATCGACGGCGTGCGCTGGTACGTCGACGGCATCGAGCCCATGACCCGGGACCGGGCCCCGCTGGACGGCCCCGTGTCCAACATCGCGAGCTGGAACTATCCGATGAGCGTGCTCGTTCACGCATTGCTGGTACAGGCACTGGCAGGCAACGCGGTCATCGCCAAGACCCCGACCGACGGTGGCGTCGCCTGTCTCACCCTGGCCTGCGCGCTCGCCGCACGCGAAGGGATTCCCGTCACCCTCGTCAGCGGCAGCGGAGGCGCGCTGTCGGAGGCGCTCGTGCGCGCCCCCGAGATCGGCTGCGTCTCCTTCGTCGGCGGCCGGGACACCGGCGCCGCGGTGGCCACCGCTGTCGCCGACCTCGGCAAGCGGCACATCCTGGAACAGGAAGGACTCAACACCTGGGGCATCTGGAACTACACCGACTGGGACGCGCTGACCGCCGTGATCCCGAAGCTCTTCGACTACGGCAAGCAGCGCTGCACCGCCTACCCGCGCTTCGTCGTCCAGCGCACCCTGTTCGACGAATTCCTCGCCGCCTACCTCCCGGCCGTCCGCACCCTGCGCGTCGGCCACCCGCTCGCCGTCGAGCATTCCGATGACCCGTGCCCCACGCTCGACTTCGGACCGGTCATCAACGCGGCCAAGGCCAAGGAACTGCACGACCAGGTGGCGGAGGCCATCGATCGGGGCGCCGTCCCGCTGCACCGCGGCAGCCTTGCCGACGCCCGTTTCCTGCCCGGACAGGACACGGCGGCCTACGTCCAGCCCGTCACGCTCCTCAACCCGCCCCCGTCCTCACCCCTTCACCACGCCGAACCCTTCGGCCCGGTCGACACCATCGTCCTGGTCGACACCGAGGCCGAACTGCTGGCCGCCATGAACGCCTCGAACGGCGCGCTCGTCGCCACCCTGTCCACGGACGACCGGGCGACGTACGACCGGCTGGCCCCGCAGATCCGGGCCTTCAAGACCGGTCACGGCAAGCCGCGCTCGCGCGGCGACCGTGACGAGCTCTTCGGCGGCTTCGGCGCGTCCTGGCGCGGTGCCTTCGTCGGCGGCGACCTCCTGGTGCGCGCCGTGACCCAGGGCCCGTCGGAGGAACGGCTGCCGGGAAACTTCCCGGAGTACCACTTGATGCCGTAGCCGATGCTGTGAGCTGATGCCGTGCTCGTGCGGTGGTGGGGGTGCGGCGGCGTGCCCCCACCGCCCGTCCTTCCGCGTCTCCGGGCGTGGACGTCGGGTAGTCGTCCGGTCACCGGTGGTGGAGGCGGGGACGCGGCCGTGCCCCGCCCCTCACCGGTCGGCCGCCAGGGCACGGATATGCAGGTGAGAGGCACCCTGAAACCTTGGTATTGTTGTCCATGTCGCCGCGGGGAACACCCCCGGTCAGGCGGCAGACACCTGGTCCGGGTGGCGGAATGGCAGACGCGCTAGCTTGAGGTGCTAGTGCCCTTTATCGGGCGTGGGGGTTCAAGTCCCCCCTCGGACACTTGATCTTGATTGAGGGCTCCGACCTTGTGGTCGGGGCCCTTTTCTGCGTTTCTTCGGCGGCAGGACGGGCTCAGGCGCCGCGTCCCTGGATCGTCGCGGCGGCGTGGTGCAGTGCGGTGATCACGGTACGGACGGCCTTGCGGGCGGTGCGCTCGGGGCGGTGGAGGACGTCGATGTGGCGTCGCGCGTGCACCCCGCTCAGCGGTCTGAGGACGGTGCCGGGGTGGGCGCGGGTGGTCCAGCGCGGCATCAGCGCGATACCGCCGCCGGCCGCCACGGCCTCGGCGACCACCGTGAACTCGTTGATGCGGTGGACGATGTCGAGTCGGCGGTTGGCGGCGCCGGCGATCGCCTCGATGGTGGCCATCAGCGGGAAGCCGTCGTGGACCGTGATCCACGGCTGGTCCGCCACTTCCCGTGGGGTGAGTACCGGTTCCGAGGCCAGGGGGTGGCCGGCGGGGAGGGCGACGTCCAGGGGCTCGTGCAGCAGCGTGGTGGCGGTCACCGTGGGTGGCCAGGGCGGGGCGTGGTCGAGGCGGTGGGCGAGTACGAGATCGTAGTCGCGGGTGAGGGCGGGGAAGCGGTCCTGGGTGACGTCCTCGTCGGCGAGCGCCGGGCGGGGACCGCCGCGGTCGCCGAGGTCGAGCAGCAGAAGCGGGAAGAACGCGGAGGCGGCGCTGTGGAACGCGGCCACCGACACCTTGCCGTCGGGTTGCTCCGCGAACTCGGTGACGGCGTGACGGGCCCGGGCCAGGGCGCCCTCCACCTCGATGGCCGCCGCGGCCAGGGCCTGTCCGGCGTCGGTCAGCACCACCCGGCGCCCGGCGCGTTCGGTGAGCGGGACGGGGATCGAACGCTGCAGCAGCCGCAGTTGCTGCGAGATCGCGGACGGCGTCACACGCAGTGCCTCGGCGACCGCGCTGACACTGCCCAGGTCACCCAGCTCGCGCAGGATCCGCAGTTGCCGCTCATCCACGCCGACAGTGTAGGGCTGCTACAGGTCAGGTTTAGAAGTTGGTCATGGCCTACAACGTCGCGGTGGTGCAGCGTAAGGGCATGCCCGCCGCCCACCGCACCATCGCGGCGACGAAGACGAAAGAGGACGGACCGTGCCCGGCGACGACAGCTCTCAGGACATCCAGCAGGACAGCCACCAGGACACCTACGAGCGCCTGATCACCCTGCTCGACTCGACCGGTACGCCGTACCGGCTCATCGACCACGAACCGGACGGCACCACGGAGTCGGTGAGCGCGCTGCGCGGGAACCCCGTGTCCCACGCGGCGAAGTGCATCATCCTCAGGGTCAAGACGGACCGGCGGACCACGCGCCACGTGCTCGCGGTCGTCCCCGGGGACCGGCGCGTCGACCTGGATGCCGTCCGCGCCCTGTTCGACGCCCGCTACGTGGGGTTCAGCGACGCCGCCACCGCCGAGCGGCTGGCCCACACCGTCCCCGGCACCGTCCTTCCCTTCGCTTTCGACCCCGGCCTCGAACTGGTCGCCGACCCCGACGTCGTCGACCGGCCGGAGCTCTACTTCAACGCCGCCCGGCTCGACCGTTCGGTGGTCATCTCCGGCGCCGATTACACCCGGCTCGCCGAGCCGCGCGTCGAACGCATCGCCGCCGCCGGCCAAGCGCTCGACGCCCGGTAACGGCAGTCCGGCGACGTGGACTCAGGAGGTCCGGGACGAAGTCAGCTGCCAGGCGCCGGAGTGGCCGGGCGGTAGCGCCAGGTCGCGCCGGACGGCCGTGTAGTAGCCCTCACGCGCACTGCGCTGACGCGCGAGCAGGGCCGACCATGTCTCGGGGGCGTGCGTGTGGTCGCGCAGGAACGCTTCCATCTCCATCACCACGACGACCCACTCGCGGGCCTGCTCCACCACCTCCGTGGAGCCGAGCATGAGCAGCGCCTCCCCGGCCGGGTCCCGGGCATCGGTGGCCTCCGCCAGCTGAGGCGCCGCCTCCTCGGGCGACAGGGGGTGCGGGTGGGGGTCGTTGCCGAGATGGGCCGCGATCCGGTACGCCAGGGTGACGCTCTTCTTCAGTGACCTGGCGTAGTCGGTGTAGACCGTCAGCCGCCGCTCCTCCCAACGGGCCGCCTGCTCCCGGCGGAAGCGCGCCTGATCGCCACGCATGATCGCGAAATACGAACCCAGGGCGCCGATCACCACGCCGATCAAGGCGGGAAGCTGCTGTATGAACGCGGACATGACCACACGGTATATCGCGCCGACAGACGTGACTTGAGGCGCCTCACGGGTGGGCCGAGGGTGCCGAGGGCGGTGTGGGACCGGCGGCAGGGGGACCGGTCGTCAGGAGAAATGCCGCGGCTGTGGAGGCGGTCAGCCCCGCGGCCAGGAGGGCGGCGAAGAGTATGTGGGGGCGGTGTGCGGCGGTACGGGACTGGGGCCTGGGCCGGGGGAGTTCCGACCAGTGCCGGGCCGTCTCGCGGGTCTCGCGTCGGCGCTGCGTTGTCGCGCGGAGGCGGAGGCCCGCCGTGACGGTGGCCCCTGCCCCGGCCAGGGTGCCGGGCAGCCACCATGTCTCCGCCACCAGGAGCAGTACGGCGAGGGCCGCGACCGTGGTCCAGCCGCTCAGGCAGGCCGCGGCCGAACTGCGCAGGGAGTCCGGCCGGTCGGCCCCCGCGCGCACCTCCGCGAGGGCCGGCAGGTACCAGACGCAGCCGGAGGCGGTCACCAGCGCGGTGCCCAGGGCCAGGACGGGTTGCGTCATGGCTCAGGCCACCGTCCCGGTCGCGGTGATCTCCGGGTGGTGGAGGTCGAACGCAGGTGACTCGGAGCGGATGCGCGGGAGCGAGGCGAAGTTGTGGCGGGGCGGCGGGCACGAGGTCGCCCACTCCAGGGAGCGGCCGTAGCCCCAGGGGTCGTCGACCTCGACTCTCCTGCCGTACTTGGCGGTCTTCCAGACGTTGTAGAAGAACGGCAGGAGCGACAGGCCCAGCAGGAACGAGCCGATCGAGGACAGGGTGTTGAGGGCGGTGAAGCCGTCGGCGGCGAGGTAGTCGGCGTAGCGGCGGGGCATGCCCTCGGCACCGAGCCAGTGCTGGACCAGGAAGGTGAGGTGGAAGCCTGCTGTCAGCGTCCAGAAGGTGAGCTTGCCCAGGCGCTCGTCGAGCATCTTGCCGGTGAACTTCGGCCACCAGAAGTGGAATCCGGCGAACATCGCGTACACGACCGTACCGAAGACCGTGTAGTGGAAGTGCGCCACCACGAAGTACGAGTCGGACAGGTGGAAGTCCATCGGGGGTGAGGCCAGGATGACGCCGGTCAGGCCGCCGAAGACGAAGGTGACGAGGAAGCCGGTGGTCCACAGCATCGGGGTCTCGAAGGACAGCGAGCCCTTCCACATGGTGCCGATCCAGTTGAAGAACTTCACGCCCGTCGGCACCGCGATCAGGAAGGTCATGAAGGAGAAGAACGGCAGCAGCACCCCGCCGGTGGTGTACATGTGGTGCGCCCACACCGTCACCGACAGGCCCGCGATGGCTATGGTGGCGCCGATCAGGCCCATGTAGCCGAACATCGGCTTGCGCGAGAAGACCGGGATCACCTCGGAGACGATGCCGAAGAACGGCAGCGCCAGGATGTACACCTCCGGATGCCCGAAGAACCAGAACAGGTGCTGCCACAGCAGCGCGCCGCCGTTCGCCGCGTCGAAGACATGGCTGCCGAACTTGCGGTCGCACTCCAGCGCGAACAGCGCCGCCGCCAGGACCGGGAACACGATCAGCACCAGCAACGCGGTCAGCAGCACGTTCCATACGAAGATCGGCATCCGGAACATCGTCATCCCGGGAGCGCGCATGCAGACGATGGTGGTGATGAAGTTGACCGCGCCGAGGATGCTGCCGAAGCCGGACAGCGCCACACCCATGATCCACAGGTCGGCACCGAGGCCGGGTGAGTGGACGGCGTCGGAGAGCGGGGCGTACAGGAACCAGCCGAAGTCCGCGGCGCCGCCCGGGGTGAGGAAACCGGCCGCCGCGATCGAGGAGCCGAACAGGAACAGCCAGTAGGCCAGCATGTTCAGCCGGGGGAACGCCACGTCGGGGGCGCCGATCTGGAGCGGCATGATCCAGTTGGCGAAACCGGTGAACAGCGGCATCGCGAACATCAGCAGCATGATCGAACCGTGCATGGTGAACGCCTGGTTGAACTGCTCGTTCGACATGATCTGCAACCCGGGGCGCGCCATCTCGGCACGCATCAGCAGCGCCATGACGCCGCCGACGATGAAGAACACGAACGCGGTGACCAGGTAGAGCGTCCCGATCCTCTTGTGGTCGGTGGTGGTCAGCCACTCCACCCATGACGGCCGGTGCGCCCTCCTCGCGGCCGGGCCGCTCTTCTCGCGGGCCGCGGGGCGCACCGGTGCCTGCCCCGCTCGTCGCTCCCGCTCCACCTGTTCCACCTGGTCATGCAGACCCTCGTCCATGGGACGGCGTCCTCCCGATTCCCGATCACGTCGCTCACGGACCGGAAGGCGGCACACATGGAGCCTCCCGGTCGCCGACACATGATCGTCAGCGCGGACACCGGGCGGACAGGGCCGAACGGCCCCCACACCGGCCCCCAAGGGGCCCCCACACCGGCCCCCAAGGGGTCCCGACATCGGTTCCCCAGGGGGCCCCGACCCCGGCCCCCAAGGGGGCCCGACCGGCCCGCCGCGCCGGTCAGCGCAGTCGCCTGATGTCCCCGCGCACCCGGTAGAAGCCACCCGACGCGGCGTGTACCGCGTCCACCACGTACCGGGCGCCCGGCTCGCGCATGGACCTGGGGAACTGGACGTTCCACGACCGGTCGTAGCCCTCGGACACCACGTGTATGCGGGTGCGGCCGGCCTCCTGCACGCACTCGACGACCACCGTGCCCGCGGGCGCCACGGAGACGCTCGCCATGGCGGCGACCTCGGTGGCCGGCGCGTACGTGGGCAGCGCGGCGGCGAGCTTGACGTCCCGGGCGACCGGCACGTGGCCCTGCTGGGCGGCCGTGACCGCGGCCTCGCTCGCGTCGACGCAGACCAGGGAACCGTCCGTCGTGACCAGGTAGAGGCGCTCCTCGCGGTACTGCATGGACAGGGCGGAACCGCCGCCGGTGGCGAGCTTCCACAGCCGGGTGCCGTCCCGGTCGAAGCAGTACACCGACGAGGCGGAGTCGCCGGCGAAGACGAAGCGTCCGCCGGGCGAGGTGGCGCACGAGTAGACGGGACCGTCGCAGTGGTACGTCGCCTCTATCGCGCCGGTCGTCTTCGACAGCCGCTGCACCACGCGCCGGTCGGTCCCGGCGTACACCGCGTGGTCCTCCTGCCAGCCGAAGAGCACGCCGCCCCGCGTGGGCGTGTGCCACAGCTCGCCGCGGCCGTCGGGCGTGTGGGCCGTCACACCGCCGCTGTGGCCGTGGTAGACGGCGCGGTCGTCGGCCCGCACCATCCAGGCGTGCTCACCGCGGCCACCCCTCGCCCACTGGTGCTCGTCCTCGTGGTCGATGACGGTGAGCCGGCCGTCGCGGTCCGCGACGTTCAGGATGCCCTCGTGGATGTCCAGCCAGAAGATGTCGACCTCGGCGGCGATGTCGTACGCGGCGAACGGCAGCTTGGACGACAGGTCGTACACCCGGCCGTCGTCACAGCCCGCGTAGATCCAGAAGTCGTCGGCGACCAGGCACTTGACGCCGTCCGGGAGCTGGTAGTGGGCGAGCACCTCACCGCCGTGCGCCAGGGTGTAGACGTCCCCCGACTGGTTGCCCACCCAGCAGCGCTCGTCGTCGATGTGGATGCCGAAGGCCGCGGAGCCTGTACCGAACCGCCACAGCACCGGGGCGACCGCGCGCGCCGTGGACGGGGTGGAAGCGACCTGACGGCGGCTCACCGAGCGCGGTGCGCGCTGTCCCTGCACGGCCGGGGCATACCCCTTGCGGACCTTCTCGGCTATCTTCCGGGCGGCTGCGGCCTGGGCCTTCTCGGGGGTGGGGAAGGACGACGTCTGGCTCTGCCCGGCGGCACCGATCCGGCCGTAGCGCACGGAGACCTCGAGTCCCCGCACCTCCACCTCGTAGAACTTGTGGGCACCGCCACCGTCCTGCGACAGCTCCAGATACGTCTTGCTCACGACAGACCCCTCCCCAGGCCAGGCCCTGCGGCGTGTCCGCGGGTCCCACTGATCAAACCGTAGAAGACACCACTGACAACGGGCCCTTGCCGGGGCGTGCGGTACCGGCCGGGGGCCGCTGTGGGCAAGCTCCCCCAGGACCGCCGTGAGCGGTACTCCCCGACGGCCGATCGGGATCATCGCGATCCTCGGTCCCCTGCCCTTCTGTGCTGCATGGTCCTGACCGGTGTGCCCGGGGGAGGGCCCGGCTCGCCGCTCGTCTGCGGTACGGACGCGGCGGCCGCTCGTTCAGTGGACGGCGTGCGCGGCGAACGGCTCGCTGCGGCGGCCCAGTTGGCGATTTCTGTGCAGCGTGTGTGGGTGTTTATGATCTTGGTTATGACTGCGCAGAACTCTGACAAGACGCCTTCCCGTAAGCAGCGGCTACAGGAGAAGCAGCGGCGGCAGCTTGCGGTGGTCGACACCGTCGACAAGGCCGAGGCCAAGGTCCGCAAGGCGGAGGTGGAACTCGCCGGGGCCGTCGCCGAGGCGGTGCAGGTGTTCGGCGGTGCGGAGGCCGCGTCCGAGGAGCTCGACATGCCTGTCGAGGCGATAAAGCGCTTCCTCGACATGGTGACGGACGAGGCGGAGGACGGTGACAGCGGTACGGACGCCGACGAGGCGGACGGCGCGGGCGACGTCGCGGGGGCTGACCTCGTCACCGCCTAGGGAGGTCGGGGTCGCGGCTCAGCGAGGCCAGGGTTACGGCTCCGGGAGGTCGGGGAGTCGGTCCTGGCTGGTACTTCTACTCGCTCAGTCCGATGACGCCCCAGCCTCTTCCGGCCGCTTCGGTGACGACGTGGCCCCACTCGCGCAGCAACTCCGCGAACGCGTCGAAGTCGCCGATCCATCCCTCCGGGACGGCGGCATGTTCGGCGAAGGCTTCGCGGATCCCGGTGAGGCGGGGCCGTACCCGCTCCCACGTCGCGGCCAGTTCCCGTGCGCTCGCCGGCGTCCGGGCGAGCAGCACACCGCGAGCACCATGGCCGTCGCTGCCGTCGCTGCCGTCGCTGCCCTCGCTGCCGTCGCCGGCGGAAGGCGGGTCGATGTGTTGTGCCTCGCCGTTCGGCCCGTCCCAGATCAGGCCGGACAGGAAGGTGTCCAACTCCGTCCGCGTCGATGGACCGACATGGCCCCGGACGGCCTCCCAGCGCTGCCCGGCCCAGAAGTGCGCCTTGTACGAGCCGAGGGTGTGCCGGAACTCGTACACGGTGAAGAAGGTCCCATTGCGCCCGCGAGGCTGGACCCAGTCGCCTTCGACCGTCGGCGCGTCGTGATCCCACAGCCCCGTCTCGTCGGCGTACCAGGCATCCCTCAGGCGCGGCAGCCGCTGAGGTGGCGGAAGCTCGTCCAGCCATGACCAATCGGCGATCACGACGGTGATGTCCAGCCCCATGGGGCGAGCCTACTGGCGGGGGCAGAGGAGTACGAGAAGGGCGCCCCGGGGGGAGGCGGGTGAGCCGGGGCGCCCTGTGGTTGTCAGTGGTCGGTCTCCAGGTGGAGCTTGAGGAGGTCCACGCCGTAGTCGTTGCCGTTGGGGGTGCGGATGATGGTGTGGATGTGCTGCTGGGTGGGCGTCCCGGTGGGGCCGCCGCCGCCCGGACCGCCGGTACCCGGGCTCGCGGACGCGGACGCGGACGCGGAGGCCGTGGCCGACGCCGTCGCGGAGGCGGAGGCGGAGGCGCTGTCGTCGTCCTCGTGGTACGCGAGCGGGGACTCGGCGTCGTACTCGATCAGCACGACCGGGCTGTGGATCCGGTAGTAGAACGCGGAGTCGTCCTCGTACTCGCCGATCCAGTAGAAGTACGTGTCGTCCAGGTGCTTCTCGATGTCCCGCATGCGCACGCGCGCGTGCCCCTCGTCCTGGTAGCCGACGTACACCTCGGCCAGGTCGAGCAGGAGCTGCTGCTGCCGGTGGTTCAGGTCGGAGCCCTTGACGCCCGCGTACGGAAGCACGGCGTTGTCCTGGCCGGCTCCGGCGATCAGGTCGGTGCCTGTCTTCGCCGCGGTGGAGAGCGCGGCCGAGAGCTGCGTGCTGTTGAGCGAGCGCAGCAGCTTGAGGCCCGCGGCGGTCTCCTCCCGGAAGAGGTGGTAGTCCACGCCGTCGTACGTGATCTTCGTCGGCTCGGAGCCCATGAAGGTCGGGGTCATCACGACCTGGTCGCCCAGGACGAAGTAGTTGATGACGAGGTGGTGGCCCTCGAACTGGAAGCCCCAGGCGTCCGTCGCCGACGGCGTGCCCATGACGGTGAACCAGTACGCGTCCTCGTTGAGCGCCTTGGAGGTGTCGCCCGAGTACTCACCGAGGAAGTGGTTGAGCTTGCGGATGCTGTTGGCCTGCTTCAGTCCGCGGGCCGACAGCGACGCCTTGAGCAGCTTCATGCCGAGGGCGTACTGCGCCTCCGTCAGATCGCGCAGGGCGACGCCATCGCGGTCGTTGGAGTCGACGTTGGTCCAGTCGAGCCATTGGTCGGCGTCGACGTCGAAGAGCGTGGCCGACTTCTGGTCGTCGGTGAGTGAGTCGACGAACGACTTGGCCGCGCGGATCACCGGGGTGGTGGAGACGCCGGTGGAGTGGATCGCGTACAGGTCGTTCACGACGGTGCCGTCCGTGGTGACACCGACGAAGTCGTCGTACGCGATCGTCTGGCCGAAGCCGCCGCCGGACGGCGGGCCCGACGGGGAGGCGCTCGCCGTCGCGTCGGCGGAGGACGTCTCCTCGGCGCCGGCCGTGGTGGCGGCGTAGCCGCCCATGACCGCGACGGCCGAGACGCCGCCCGCGAGCAGGGCCTTGTTCATGAACCAGCGACGGGAACGGTGGGCAGCCGGGGTGCGCGGCTTGTGTCCGTTGGTTGAGTTGACCATGTCATCGACAATTTCGTCAACAATTTGGAATCCCGCAGCAGTGAGCTGTGCATGGGGTGTGAGTGTGCGGTCGTTTCGAGTCAGGGGTGGCCTGATGAGATCTCAATGGCGCGGTGTTCGACGCTGGTTCACCTGCCGGCCCTTGGCTGTTCCTCGGCGGGTCTCACCCCGGGTAGGGCGTCGCCTCGCGTGCCGAGCGGAGAGCGCCCGCCCACCATTCCAGCTGCGAGAGCAGGGTCTTGGCGTACCCGGCCGCCTCGGGATCGAGCGGGCGGCCGTCCTGCCAGGTGGTGAAGTAGTTCGGGAAGGCGAGGCCGTCGCGGACGGTCACCGCGCGCAGTTCGGTGAGCACGTTCTCCAGGTGCAGCACCGCGTGCCGGCCGCCCGCCGCGCCGCCGTAGCTCACGAAGGCGACGGGCTTGGCCGTCCACTGCGTGAAGTGCCAGTCGACGGCCGCCTTCAGGGAAGCCGGATAGCTGTGGTTGTACTCCGGCGTGACCAGGGCGAACGCGTCGGCGTCCGCCAGCGCCGACGTCAGCGCGGCCATCCCGGCCGGACGCGGGTAGTCGTCGCCCGCGTACTTCGGTGACGCCGCGGGCAGCGACAGTGGGACGTCGAACTCGGCCAGGTCGACGACGTGCACGTCGAAACCGCCGTGGAGGCCGGCCTGTTCGGCGACCCATGAGGCCACGACGGGGCCGAACCGTCCCTCCCTGACGCTGCCGACGACGATGGCGAGCTTGTGCGGGGTTCGAGTGGTGACTTCGGTGGTGGTGTCAATTTCGTTCATGTCCGCCACCATCGGACCGTTCGCGCGCCGCAGCCAGACCGGCCTCAGGCCGGCCCCCGCAGGGCCACCCTGAGCGCGGCGCCCGCCGCTCACGGCGCCTTGTGCTCGCGACATGGGGACGCCACTGGGGGATTTCGTCCGGGCGAAGCGCGACAGCGTCCAGCCCGCGTCGCTGGGGCTGCCGGACCGTGGCCGTCGCAGGTCACCGGGGCTACGGCGGACGGATCCAGCCGCGCTGGCAGGCATCAGCGTCGAGTACCTGACCCGCATCGAGCAGGGCCGTGACCGCAACCCCTCGGTCTCGGTGGTCAACGCGCTCGCCGACGCGCTCGGCCTCGACGCCCCCGAGCGCGACCACCTGCGCTACCTCGCGAAGATCACCGGCGGGGTCTGTGTCGCGCACACCGGGCCCGCGCCGCCGCGCCGTCGGGTACGTCCGACCGTCCTCGGCACCCTCCGCCTGCTCGAACCGGGCATCGCCCTCGTGACCAACCGGCTGGGTGACATCCTCGCCCGCACCAGCGCGTTCGAGGCGGTGACGAGCGGAACGGGACTGCTCGACACCGGAGCCACCGGCACCGCCACCGCCACCGTCACCGGCGCCCTCGACGTGACCGACACGGCCAACAAGACTGACATGGCCGACACAGCCGACGTCCCGAACCTCACCCGCTATGTCTTCACCGACCCTCGCGCCCGGTCGTTCTTCGTCGACTGGGACGACGTGGCGGACGAGCAGGCGTTCGACCTCTGGCTCGGCCCCTCCGTCGAGAACCACGAGTGGTTCACCGCCGAACTCGCGCCCGTCGCGGGACCGGACTTCACCCGGCGGCTGAACGGTCATGAGGTTCCGCGGCGTGGTGTCCTGCGGCTCCGCCACCCCTCGGGCCATGAGCTGCGGCTGCATCGCGAGACGCTCGAACTCGCCGCGGACGCCCAGCAACTGGTCGTCCTCCTCCCGGCGGACGACGACACGGCCCGCGCCGTCGACCAGCTCCGACAGCTCCACGCTGCGCAGTCACCCAAGACCCGGCTCCGCGCCATCTCGTAGGGCATAGGGCATAGGGCGCGTACCGGCACGGGAGTTATCCACAGGCCCGGCCCGTTGTCAGTGATCGTTGGTAGAACTGTTGGCAGGTCGACACACCACGGCGGGAAGGGATGAGGTGACTTACGTGACTGACATGACTGACGCAGCGACCAGGTTCGCCGTGGTGGGCAACCCCGAGAACCGTCGCGTCTCGCTGTTCGCCGCGGCGGTCTCCGCGGCGGGCCTGTCCGCGCCCCGCGTCGTGCCGTGGCTGACGGTGCTGCGCGAGGGCGGCGCCGCATTCGCACCGGGGGAGATCGTCCGTATCGACTCACCCGGTGAGAACGCCGACGTGGACCGCATCCTGCGCGGCACCGACGACCCGACCCGCGTCGAGGGGTCGGCCCGCTGGTACGCGGGGTTCGTGGCCGCACTGCGGGGGCTGCGGGGCGGCGTCCGCCTGGCCGACCCCGACGACCTGGCGGTGCTCTTCGACAAGCGGCGCTGCCACGCGGTCCTGGCCGCGGCGGGTGTCCCGGTGCCGTTCTCCCCGACCTCGGGCGCCGCGGGCGCGCAGGTGCGCGGCTGGGACGACGTACGGCGGCTGATGCGCGAGCACCGGATGCCACGGCTCTTCGTCAAGCTCGCGCACGGCTCCTCGGCCTCCGGAGTACTGGCCGTGGAGTCGGCCGGAGCGGGCCGCGTCAGAGCCACCACATCGGTCGAACTCGACGATGACGGGCGGCTGTTCAACTCACTGGAGATCCGGCGGTACGAGCGGGAGCGGGACATCGCCGCCGTCGTCGACACCCTGGCCCCCGACGGACTGCACGTCGAGCGGTGGCTGCCGAAGGCGACCCAGCGGCAGCGCGCCGCCGACCTGCGGGTCCTGGTGGTCGCCGGGCGGGCCACCCACGCCGTCGTACGCACCAGCAGAGGGCCGCTCACCAACCTCCACCTCGGCGGCGACCGCGGTGACCTCGACGCGGTCCGGCGCTCCGTCGAAGCGGCGGGCGCCCGCTGGGCCGACGTACTCGGTGTCTGTGAGCGGGCCGCCGCCTGCTTCCCGCGCACCCTGGCCGTCGGTGTCGACCTGCTGCCGGTCACCGGCTGGCGCCGCTTCGCCGTCGGCGAGGTGAACGCCTTTGGCGACCTGCTGCCGCGCCTCACCGGACTGCTGGGCGGCCCGGCCGAGGGCCTGGACACCTACGCGGCACAGGTCGCCGCCGTACGGCTACGGCTACGGCCACAGCTTCGGCCGCGACCCCCACACCCACACCCACACCCGGCACCACCGGCTACCTCCGCTCCCGTTCCCACTCCCGCTACCGCCTCCGCCACCGCCCGCGACGCAACGACGAACAACCACGCCACCCGGAACGCCCATGCCATCAACTGACTACCCGACCCACGTGACGGACCCGACGGACCCAACACCTCTGACGCACTCGACGCCTCCGACGGCCCCGGTCGCCCCCGACATGAACAGCGTCGTCGGCAGTCACGACCTGCTGCTCGTCACCCTCGACACCCTGCGCCACGACATCGCCGCCGAGCTGGCCGCAGCCGGCCGGATCCCCAACCTCGCACGCCATCTACCCGGTGGCCGCTGGGAGCGGCGGCACGCCCCCGGCAGCTTCACCTACGCCTCCCACCAGGCGATCTTCGCGGGCTTCCTGCCTACGCCGGCCGCGCCGGGCCCGCACCCGCGGCTGTTCGCGGCGAGCTTCGCGGGCAGCGAGACCACCGCGGACCGCACCTGGGTCTACGACACCCCGGACCTCGTCGGCGGCCTCGCGCGGGCCGGGTACCGCACCGTCTGCATCGGGGGCGTGGGCTTCTTCAACAAACAGGGCCCGCTGGGCTCGGTGCTGCCAGACCTCTTTCAGGAGTCCCACTGGCAGCCGGAGTTCGGGGTCGCGTCACCCACGTCGTTCGAGGCGCAGGTGGAATGCGCGGAGCGACTGGTGGGCCGGCTGCCGCACGAGCAGCGGCTGTTCCTCTTCGTCAATGTGTCGGCCCTGCACCAGCCGAACTGGTTCCACCTGCCCGGTGCCACCCGCGAGGCGGGCGACACCCGCGCCACGCACGCCGCCGCCCTGGAGTACGTCGACCGGCACATCGGCCGGCTGTTCGCGGCGATGAGCAGCCGCCGCCGCTGCTTCGCGATCGTCTGCTCCGACCACGGCACGGCGTACGGCGACGACGGCTACACCGGGCACCGCATCGGCCACGAGTCCGTATGGACCGTGCCCTACGCCCACTTCACCCTCGACACCCCACCGCCACCCTCACCCCCACTACCACCGCGCCCCGAACCGGCAGTCACAGCTCCGGCAGTCACAGCTCCGGCAGCCACAGCTCCGGCAGTCACAGCTCCGGCAGCCGCAGCTCCGGCGGAGACCGCGCCGACCCCCACGGAGGCCGCCGGATGACCACCGCCGCAGTCCGCCGCCCCGGCCGGGCCCGCGTCGCGTCGCCTCGCGCCGTGTCCCCGCGCCCGTACCAGAACTATGTCTACGCCTACCCGCACAAGACCGCTTACCGGCGGCTCACCGGCCGGCCGGCGCTGGCCTCGCTCTGGGCGGCGGAGCCCAAGGACGCCCTCTCGCTCTATCTGCACATACCGTTCTGCGAAACGCGCTGCGGGTTCTGCAATCTGTTCACCCGCATCGGCGCCCCGGACGGTCTGACCGGCGCGTACCTGGACGCGCTGGACCGTCAGGCGACCGCCGTGCGCGAGGCGCTCGGGCAGGACGGCCCTGTCCGCTTCGCCACCGCCGCGTTCGGCGGCGGCACGCCCACCTTTCTGACGGCGGGGGAACTGGACCGGCTCTGTGACATAGCCGAGCGACGCATGGGTGCCGACCTGCGGGCCGTCCCCCTGTCGGTGGAGGCGTCACCGGCCACGGCCACCGCCGACCGGCTCGAAGTCCTCGCCGCGCGAGGCGCCACGCGGCTGAGCCTTGGCGTGCAGAGCTTCGACGACACCGAGGCCAGGGCGGCCGTACGTCCGCAGCGCCGGGCCGACGTGGAGGCGGCGCTCGGCCGTGTCCGCGACGCCCGCATTCCGGTGCTGAACATCGACCTGATCTACGGTATCGACGGCCAGACCGAGCGGAGCTGGCTGCGTTCGCTCGACGCGGCGCTCGCCTGGCGGCCGGAGGAGCTCTACCTCTACCCGCTGTACGTCCGCCCCCTGACCGGCCTCGGCAGACGCAGCAACGCCCCCGCCGCCCCCGCCGACCGGGACTGGGACGAGCAGCGGCTTCGGCTGTACCGGCTGGGGCGCGATCACCTTCTCGACCACGGCTATGAGCAGCGGTCCATGCGGATGTTCCGTCGCGCGGACGCCCCGCCGCAGGGCGCGGACGACTACGCCTGCCAGACGGACGGGATGATCGGCCTGGGCTGCGGTGCCCGTTCCTACACCTCGGGGCTGCACTATTCGTTCGACTACGCCGTGGGCATGCACGAGATACGCGGCATCATCGACGACTACGTGTCCCGTCCGGCCGCGGACTTCGCGCACGCCGAGTACGGCCGCCGTATCGACACCGGCGAGGCGCGCCGCAGGCATCTGCTCCAGTCGCTGCTCCAGGCGGACGGCCTCCGGTGCGACGACTACGAGAAGCGGTTCGGCGCCCGCCCCGAGGAGCACTTCGCCGCGGAACTCGACCGGTTCGCCGCCCTCGGCTGGCTGGCCGAAAGCCCGGAGGAAACCGAAAGTGTCCAGCAGAGCGAGACCACGGAGAACGCGGAGCCCCGCACGCTGCGGCTGTCGCCGCCCCGCACGCTGCGGCTGTCGCCGGAAGGACTGGCGTACTCCGATGCCATAGGCCCCGAGCTGTTCTCCCCGGCCGTGCGGGCCGCCATGGCCGCCTATGAGCGCAAGTGAGCCCGCGCCCATGGACCTGACGCTCCTGTACCGCGGCCCGCTCGCGTCCTGCGACTACGACTGTCCGTACTGCCCGTTCGCCAAGCGGCGCGACAGCGGGGAGCAACTGCGCGCCGACCGGGCCGCCCTGGAGCGGTTCGCCGGATGGGCGGCGGAGCAGACGCGGGACCGGCTGTCGCTGCTGTTCACGCCCTGGGGCGAGGGACTGGTGCGCTCCTGGTACCGGCGCACCCTGGCCGAGCTGTCGCACCTGCCGCACATCCGCCGGGTGGCGATCCAGACCAACCTGAGCTGCCGCACCGACTGGCTGGCCGACGCCGACCCGGACACCCTCGCCCTGTGGTGCACGTACCACCCGGGGCAGACGCCGTACGACCGTTTCCTGGACAAGTGCCGGGAGCTGGCCGGGCGCGGGGTGCGCTTCAGTGTCGGTGTCGTCGGGCTGCCCGAACACCTCGAAGCCGCCCGGCGGTTGCGCGCGGACCTACCCGATCAGGTGTACCTGTGGGTCAACGCGGCCGAGGGGCACACGTACGACGACGCCGAGGCCGGTCTGTGGACCGGCCTCGACCCGCTCTTCCCGTACAGCCGCCATCCGCACGCCAGCGCGGGCCTGCCCTGCCGCACCGGCGAGTCGGTGATCTCCGTCGACGGCGAGGGCACGGTCCGCCGCTGCCACTTCGTCCGCGCCGAACTGGGGAACCTGTACGACGGTTCGTACCGGGCGGCGTTGCGTCCGCGGCCCTGCCCGCTCGCCGTGTGCGACTGCCACATCGGCTATGTGCACCTGGAGACGCTGCCCCTGTACGACGTGTTCGCGGGCGGTGTGCTGGAGCGGGTGCCGGCGGCCGGCGCGTTCACTCGCCCGCTGCCACGTACCGTCGGCCGCCGGACCCCCGGGTCTCCTGCCGGTCATCGAGGTTGACGCGTACGCCGGACGGTTCGAGGTCCTCTCTGAGGCGCCGCATCATCGGCTCCGACAGGAAGTGGTGCTCGAGGTCGAGCACTTCCAGATGGGTGAGCGGCCGGCCGTCCAGGAGGGCCTGGGCGCCCGCGTCGCTCAGGGTGCCCAGACCCAGGTGCAGCGAGCTGAGCCGGGAGACGACGGGAGCGTGGGCGACGGCCGCGGCGATCTCGTCCTGTATGTCGCAGTCCTGGAGGCCCAGCCGCCGCAGGGCGGGGAAGACACCGCCGGCCAGCAGCGGGGCCAGGTCGCCGACGGTGGTGGTACGGCCGTAGCTCTCGTCGCCGAGCCACAGGTCCAGATGGTCAAGCGCGGGCAGGTCGCTCGCGGTGAGGCCGTGCACCACCTCGGCGGGCAGACCGCCGTTCTCCAGCCGCAGCACCCGCAGGTGCTCGTGGCGCAGCGGCGAGAACCGCAGTCCGTCGGAACCGCGCACGCCCAGCTCCTCGAGCCGTGGGTAGGCGGACAGGATCGGGTTCACATCGGACTGGAGGATCCACGACAGCTCGGACTCCTCGTAGGTGAGGTCGGCGAGATAGAGGGCCCTCAGTCCGGTGAACCGGTCGGCCGCGGCGGCGAGCCGTTGCGCGGTCTCGTCAGGGGAGGCGGCGTCGTCCTCTATGCCGTAGGCGCCCGCGCCCAGGACGAGGGCCCGCACCTTCGAGACGTCGACGGTGTCGAGGAAACGCTCCCAGGCGTCCTCGAACTCTTCCTCGGGCTCCCACAGTTCGTGCCGGGCCAGCCGCCAGGCGACCTCGTCCGCGGCGGGCAGCGGACCTGCCTGCTCGCTCGCCGGGTCGGCGGGATCGGCGAAATCGTGGATGGGCAGACCGTGGAAGTGCGACAGGTGGTCGAGCACGAGGGGAGTACCTTCCGAACGCGAACGGCGGCCGGGAAGAGGCGGTACCGCGCGCGCCAACTCCGGCCTGTGCGCTGCCTTTCTACCAACGGCCTCTGACATCCCCGCCCGGCGCCTGCCGCCCTTCGTGTTCACGTGTCCGGCACCCGCCCACCGGTATCCGCCTCCCGGACCCCTTCCAAATCCCGGGTCCGGCACCCGCCCACCGGTATCCCGCCTCCCGGACCCCTTCCAGATCCCGGGTCCGGCACCCGCCCACCGGTATCCCGCCTCCCGGACCCCTTCCAGATCCCGGGTCCGGCACCCGCCCATCGGCGTCCCGTACCCCGGACCCCTTCCAAATCCCGCGTCCGGCACCCGCCCACCGGCATCCCGCCTCCCCCGGACCCCTTCCCCCGGTTACCCCGCGTCCCGCCGTTCGGATGGAGGTGGGCGGTCATGGCGGCGGCGTCCGCGCGGCTGTGGTGCGCCGGGTGTCAGGGTGCCCGCATGGACATCGGTTACAAACTGGCCTCGGAGGCCTTCGGCCCGCAGGAGCTGATCCGGCAGGCGGTCCGCGCGGAGGCGGCGGGCTTCGACTTCGTCGAGATCAGCGACCACTACCACCCCTGGCTGGACGTCCAGGGCCACTCGTCCTTCACCTGGACGGTGCTGGGCGCCATGGCCGCCAGGACCGAGCGCATCGGCCTGGTGACCGGCGTGACCTGCCCCACCGTCCGCTACCACCCGGCGATCATCGCGCAGGCCGCCGCCACCCTCGCCCTCGTCTCCGACGGCCGCTTCGTGCTGGGCGTCGGCTCCGGCGAACGGCTCAACGAACACGTCGTCGGCCGCGGCTTCCCCGACTCGGTCCGCGAACGGCACGAGCTGCTGCGCGAGGCCCTGGAGATCATCCGGCTGCTGTGGCGCGGCGGCTACCGCTCGTACGAGGGCAGGCACCTGCGGCTGGAGGACGCCCGGGTCTTCGACCTGCCGGACGAACTTCCGCTGATCGCCGTCGCCGCCAGCGGACCCGCGTCGGCGCGCATCGCCGCCGAGCTGGGCGACGGTCTGTTCGCCACCGAGGACAAGGCGTCGATCACCCGGCACTACCGGGACGCCGGCGGCTCGGGACCCGGTTACGCCGAGGTGCCCATGGCCTGGGCGCCGGACGAACGGAGCGCCGCCGAGGAGGCACTGCGCACCTCGCGCTGGGCGCTGACGGGCTGGAAGGTGATGAGCGAACTCCCCAACCCGGTCAACTTCGAGGCCGCCACCACCACGGTCCGCACCGAGGACATCCTCGGCAAGTTCGCGTGCGGCCCCGACCCGGAGAAGTACGTGGCGGCCGTTCAGAAATACGTGGACGCCGGGTTCGACCGGCTGGTCCTCCAGAACGCCGGGCCCGACCCCGACGGGTTCATCGACTTCTTCCGGCGCGAACTCGACCGGCCGCTGCGCCGGCTGCGCCCGTCCGGTGCCTGAGGAGGCGGAGCCCGGCCCCGTCGTCCGCGGCATCGACCACGTCGGGGTCACCGTCCCCGACATCGAGACGGCGACCGCCTTCCTCGTGCACGCGCTCGGAGCGGAGGTGCTGTACGACACGCTGCGCCGCGCCGACGGACCGGACAGCGGGGCGCCCATGGAGCGGCGGCTCGGCGTGCCGCCGGGCACCGAGCAGCGGGCCGTCCGCATGCTCGCCCTGCCGCACGGCCCCGGACTCGAACTCTTCGAGTACGCCGGTCCGCGGCAGGAGGGCCCCGCCGTCGCCTGCGACCTCGGCTGGCAGCACCTCGCCGTCTACGTCGACGACCTCGGCCCGGCCGTCACCCGGGTCGAGGAGGCGGGCGGGCACGCGCTGTCCGCCCCGGGCCCCCTGCCGGGACCCGAGGCGGGAGAACGCAACCGCATGGTCTACACGCGCACCCCCTGGGGCAGCACCCTTGAGCTGATCAGCTACCCCGACCGGCAGCCGTACGAGGACCGCACGGCACGCAGGCGCTGGCGCCCCTGAGAGACGGCCGCGCGTACTGGTTCTGCCGTGCCGCCCTAGCCCTGCCGTGCCGCCCGGGTGCGGCGGTGCAGGTACCAGCCCGCCGCGGTGAGCAGGACCGCCGCGCCGGCCGCCGTGCCGATGGCGGCGCCGGTGGAGGCGAGACTGCCGCCGGTGCCGCCCAGGGCGGAGGTGCCCGAGCCACCACTCGTACCGGACCCGGACCCGGAGCCGCTGCCGCCGGTCGAGCCGCCGTCGGTGCCGCCCGAGCCGCCGCCCGTACCGTCGCCGTCGTCGTCCGTGCCGACCGGGTCCTGGCCGATGAAGCTGACCGGGACCTTCACGTCCTGGGAGCGGTCGCCGGACAGGGTGTGGTCGGCGCGGGTGGCGAGCACGCAGGTGGCCTTGAAGCAGTCGGTGTACTCGTCCTTGGCGTCCACGGTCAGCTCGACCGAGAAGGAGCCGCCGTCGTCGTACGGGGTCGCCAGGCCCTCGCCGTAGTCCGGCGGGTTGGAGGAGATCCACGCCGAGCTGTGCGAGGTGCCGGACATGTCGACGCCGCCGATGCACGGGGTGGGCAGTTCGCCGTCGCCGTTGTCGACGCAGAGGGCGACGTAGATGCCTTTCTCCTCGTCGTAGCCGGAGCCGGTGATCTTCAGGGTCTGGCCCTCGGTGGCGAGGCCGTTGACCGGGGTGACGGTGAGCTTCTGGCCCTCGGGCCCGGTGACGGTCTTCGTGCCGGACGGACCGGACGGGCTGCCGTCGTCGCCGTCGTCCCCGCCGGTGCCACCGTCGTCGGCCGCCTTGACCGTCAGGGTGACCGGCGAAGTACGGGTCTTCCCGGCCGCGTTGGCGAACTCGGCCCGGTACTGGTAGCCGTCCTGCGACGCCCGCGCGGTGAAGGCGTACGTGTTCTTCGCCGCGCCGTCGACCGCGCTCCAGGTCTGGCCGCCGTCGGGGCTGACGCTCCAGCTCACGGTGGGCTCGGGGGTGCCCTCGGCGGCGGCGACGAGGGAGACCTCGTCACCCGGGGTGACCGTCCGGTCCGTGGGGGACTGGGTGACCTTCGGGGACATCCGTAGGTCGAGCTTGGTGACAATGGCCTCGGCGGGGCTGGCGACGTAGACCGAGGTGCCGCCCTTGGCGACGGCGAGGGTGGCCTTGCCGAGCTGGGAGTTGTTGCCCGGCAGCGCGACCTGCTCCGTGGCGTCGGCGAAGGTCGCGGTGTCGTACACGCCGAGGTGGCCGACGTTGTCACCGCCGGCGCCGCCGCCGTTGTCCTGCCAGACCACGTAGGCGTGGCTGGTGGTGGCGTCGAAGGCGACGTCGGAGGCCCGGTCGGGACCCGCGATCGTGGTCAGGAGCTTGGCGTTCTCGTCGTAGACGAGCACGGATTCGCCGTTGCCCACCCAGACGTTGCCCGTGGCGGGGTCGGCCTTGGCGAAGTTGACGATCCCGGAGGGGAGGTCGGCCGTGGCGGTGACCGTGAAGGAGCCGGTGCCGGAGGTGTCGACGCGGCGCAGCTGCCCGCCGCCGGACCCGGCGGACCAGGCGGCGCCTCGGGCCGTGTCGACGCCGAGCACCGAACCGCCGTCGAGGGTGACGGTGCGCCGGGCGGCGCCGGTGGCGGTGTCCAGCTCGGAGAGCGTGGCCCCCTGCGCGACCAGCGTCGTGTCGGCCTTCGTACCCGGGCCGATGCCGGTGACGGTGGCGCCGGTGAGCCAGACGCCCGCCGCCTGCTCGTCGCCGTCCTTGGCGGTGCCGAGGCCGCGCAGCGGGTAATTGAAGACCACGCCGTCCCCGGCGAGCGGTGCGCCGAGCATGGCGACGACCCGGGCGGCCATGGTGCCGCCGGCGCCGGGGGCCTGGGTGAGGTGGCTGAGGACCTTGCCGTCCGCCGGGTCCAGGGCGTACAGGCCGCGTTCGTCGACGTCACCGGTGTCGGCGACGTTGTCCGCACCCGCGTACAGCTTGCCGGAGTCCGGGTGCAGCAGCAGGTCCTTCACCTTGCCCGCCGTCGTGAACTCGGCCGACTTCACATAGCTGAGGGTGCCGGGCGGTACGTCCACGCCGTCGCCGCCGTCGTCCCCGCCCGGGTCCTGGCCCTCGAAGGTGACGGGCACCCGGACATCCTGGGAGCGGTCGCCGGCGTTGCGGTGGTCGACGCGGGTGACGACCGAGCAGGCGACCTGGGTGCAGTCGATTCCGGTGTCCTGGGCCTTGGCCTCGATCTCGACGTCGAAGGTGCCGCCGTCGCCCCAGCTGATGGCGAGGCCGCCCTCGTAGACATCGCCCTTGGGGACGATCCACGCGGAGGAGCCGCCGGTCCCGGTCTGGTCGGCGCCGCCGATGCAGGGGGTGGGGACACGCCCGTCGCCGTTGTCCTTGCACAGGGCGACGTAGATGGCCTTGGAGGTGTCGTAGCCGGAGCCGCTGACGTGCAGCGTCTCGCCGTCCGGGTCGATGTTCGCGGTGGCGGAGACGGTGAGTTCCTGGCCGTTCGTGCCGAGCCCGGTCCGCGGGGTGTCGGAGGCCTGCGCGGCCGTGCCGGTGGTGACGGCGGTCGCCGCGGCGGCCACCAGAACGGTGGCACCGAGCAGCGCCGCGGCGCGTCTGTGCCGGGGTCTCGCGGGGCCGTCCGGCGCGGGCCGGCCCTCGGCGGCCCCGGCTCTCCTGGAGCGCGTGGAGATCATGGGAGGTTCCTCACTCGTGGGTGCGCCCCGCACCCGGGGGACGCCGGACGGCCGGGCCCGGTGCCGGGCCCGGCCGGTGGAACGGTTACTGGAAGGCGATCGGGACGTGGACGTCGTAGTTGCGGTCGCCGCTGTCGAGGTGGTCGGCGCGGGTCACCACGGCGCAGTCGACGTCCTCACCGCAGACGCGGCCGTCGTCGAGGGTGGCCTTGACGAAGATCTGCACGTTGAAGCTGCCGCCGGTGCCGTACTTGGAGCTGTTGGCGAACATGCCGCCGAAGGTGTTGTTCACCCAGTGCGAGGCGCCGGTCGAGCCGGACTCGTCCTGGCCGCCGAGGCACGGGGTGGGCTTGCTGTCGCCCTGGTTGCCCTCGACCGCACACAGGCCGACGTAGATGCCCTGGGAGGTGTTGAAACCGGAACCGGAGACGGTGATGACCTGTCCGGCGGCGGCCGCGGTGTCCGGCGCGGTCACCGACAGGTTGTAGGTGGTGCCGCCGTCGGTGACCGTACGGGTCGAGGTGGCGGCGGAGGCGGATCCGGCCAGGCCCAGGGTGAGCGCGGCGGAGGCGGCGACGGCGAGACCGGCGCGGGCGACGGTGGATCTCATGACGGGGGGACCTCTTCTCTCTGGTGCACGGGATGGTGCATGGGATGGGGCATGGGATGGGGCATGGGATGGGGCTTACCGAATTCCGCGGTGCTGTCGGCTCCGCGGTTCTGTGGTGATCGCGGTGATGTGCGGTTGCGCGATCAGTCCGGGGTCCGGACCTCGTACGCCGTGTCGGCGACGGCCTGTTGGCCGCTCACGGCGGTCAGTGCCACGGTGTGCTCGCCCGCGAGGGCGGTGGCGTACACCGGGAAGCTCCGTTGAATCCTCCCGTCGGCGCCGGCCACGGCCTGGTACCGGGTGTCACCGTCGATCGCGACCAGCACGACCGAGCCCGGCGCGAACCCCGTGCCGGTGACGGTCTGTCCGGCGCCCGCGGTGAGGATGTCTTCGGTCACGGCGGCGGCCGGACCGCCCTGCCGGACAGCCTGCGACATCCCGGCGTCCGTGTCCGTGTCGGTGTCTGCGCCCGCGTTCGGGGACGTCTGTGAGGTCCCGGTCCCCGCCGGGCTCGAACCGTCGGTGCCGTCGGCGTCGCCGGTGTCGTCGGCACGCACCGTCACGTCGAACACGCCCAGTTCGTCACCCGCCGCGAAGCCGGTGCCGCTCCAGGACGACAGCAGCGCCGCGCCGTCCGCGGTGAGCGAGGCGTCCAGACCGGTCAGGGTCCAGTCACCCGCCCGAACGGCGGAGTCCGCGCCGGAGGCCGACACCTCGGCGAGGGTCAGCTCGCGCGCCTTCCCGCCGAGGGCCGTACGGGCGGACAGCGTGCCCTTCTCGCCGCTCAGCCGCAGCCGCAGTCCGGCCAGGACGAGGGGCTGCGCCGCCGGGGTGTCGAAGCGCGCGGCTCCGCCCAGTTCGATGTCGGCCGTGCCCCGCCCCGGTTCGGCGGCCGTACGCACGGCCGGGAAACGGGCCCGGTCGGCGGATGGTTCGAGGGCGGGCGCGGTCACGCCGAGCGACAGACCGCGGGCGGCCGGCTCACCGTCGTCCGCGGCCCAGCCGACCCAACTCCCGGACGCGCCGCCGCCGGACAGGCTTTCCCCCTCGGGCCGGTCCTGCGCGGCCGCCACACCAGGACAGCACAGCGCGAACAGGGCGCCGGCCGCCAGGACGACGGCGCCAGGTCTCTTCCCCATCTTCGGTTCTCCCTTGGCTCGCTGAGCGACGAGAGGTCGCGTCAGCTCATGTGCGAGACGTTGCGTCAGCGCGTGTGCGAGGCGCCGCGTCAGCTCGTTCGCCAGTCGTCGCGTCAGTTCGTGTGTGAGTCGTCTCGTGTGTGCGTCGTCGCTTCAGCTCGGGTGCGAGGCGCCCGAACGGCGTCGGCGCGCCCAGAACCAGGTGCCGGTGCCGGCGGCGACCAGTCCGGCGGCGGTGAGTCCGACGGGCAGCGCGAGATCCGACCCGGTGCTCGCCATGGAGCCGTCCGCCGCCGGGTCGGAGGCCTTGGACGACTTGGCGGAACCGTCTCCGGTCGAGCCCGCACCGGCTGTGGCGTCCGGCGTCGCCGACGCGTCGGAACCGCTCGCCCCTGCCTTGCCGAACGTCACGGGAATGCGGACCGTCTGACTCTGGTCGCCGCCCCGGGTGTGGTCGTTGCGCGTGATGACCGCGCAGGTCACACCTGAGGCGGTGCAGTCGGTGTTGGCGTCCTTGGCGCGCACCTTGAGCTTGACGCTGAAGGTGCCCTTGTGCCCGCTGCCGCCGTACGGCTTCGCCAGCCCCTCGCCGTACGAGGGCGGGTCGGACGAGATCCACGCGGACGCGCCGGACTCGCCGGTCATGTCGACCCCGCCGACACAGGGCGTGGGCGTCTTTCCCGCGCCGTTGTCGACGCAGAAGGCGACGTAGATGCCTTTCTCGGTGTTGTAACCGGAGCCGGTCACGGTGACCGTCTCACCCGCCGCGGCCAGGCCCGTGGACTTGGACACGGTGAGTTTCTGGCCCTCGGGGCCCGTCGCCGAACCGCCCGCCGCGACCGCCGGTGAGGCGGCAGGGAGCAGCAGGACGGACGCACCGGCGACCGCGAGGACACAGCAAACTCGGCGGCCGCGCAGGCCACTTGCCGAGGTCATGGAAACACCCCCACCACGCGAAACTTAGGAAAGCCTAACCTAAACTAGTCGTCAACTGTGTGCCAGGTGAGCGGAAGGAAAAGGCGATGCGCGCATCCGGAAGAGGCGGGTCGGGGAGGGGCGGGTCCGGGAGCCGGGGGTACGGCAGGCTTTTCGCCGGCGGGCGGGCGGCCTCGGCCTCGGGGGATCTGTCCTGGGGGCGCCCGGTGGCGGCTCGCGGGCCCGGTGGGCGCCGGTCCGGGGGACGTCTCGCCGCTCTCGGACTCGCCCTCGCCCTGCTGACAGGGGCCTGCGGGAGCGGCGGCGCGGGAGGCGGCGCGGCCTCGGATCCGACCCCCGTCTCCGCGAGCGCACGCGCCGCCGCGGCGGAGAAGCAGCTCGCGAAGAACTCCGTCGTACCGCTCGAAGGCAAGGCGCCCGCACCGGAGTTGCCGGTCACCGTCGACTCCTCCGACGGGCGCCGGGTCACCGTGAAGGATGCCTCGCGCATCCTGCCGCTCAACGGGGGAGTGGCGGAGATCGTGTTCACGCTCGGTCTGGGTGACCGGGTCGTCGGCCGGGACATCACGGCCACGTTCAAGGAGGCGAAGAAGCTCCCCCAGGTCACCAAGGCGCACGACGTGAGCGCGGAGAGCGTGCTGTCGCTGCGGCCGACCGTGGTGCTCGCCGACACCGACACCGGGCCCAAGGAGGCCGTGCAGCAGATCCGGGACGCCGGGATCCCCGTCGTCGTACTCGACCCGGCGACGCAACTGTCCGACGTCACCACCCGGACGACCCGCATCGCCGAGGCGCTCGGGGTGCCGGAGGCCGGGAAGAAGCTGAACCGGCGCATGGACGGCGAACTGGCCGCCGCCCGCGCGGGCGTACCCAAGGGCAGCAAGCCCAAGGTGGCGTTCCTGTACATGCGCGGCAGCGCGGCCGTCTATCTGATCGGCGGCAAGGGCTCGGGCGCCGACTCGCTGCTGGCGGCGGCCGGAGCGGTGGACGCGGGCACGGCCGCGGGCCTGGACAAGCCCTTCACGCCGATCACCACCGAGGCGCTGGCGCAGGCGCAGCCCGACGTCATCCTGATGATGACCAAGGGTCTTGAGTCGGTCGGCGGCCTCGACGGGCTGGTCCGGATCCCGGGCATCGCGCAGACCCCCGCCGGGATGAACCGCAGGGTCGTCGACATGGAGGACGGCGTCCTGCTCGGCTTCGGCCCGCGCACGCCGCTGGTCATCGACATCCTGGTGGACCGCATCCATCGGGCGTAGCCCGCCCTCCGCCCGCAGGGCTCGCTCGGGCGGGTCCTACGGGCGCAGTGCGTCGACGACGAGGTCCAGCAGGCGGCCGGTCTGCTCCGGGGTGCCGCTGGCCGCCGTGGACAGGAAGACGCCCAGCAGCAGGGCGGTGACCTCCTCGGGGGTGACGTCCGCGCGGAGCGTGCCCGTACGGGCCCCCTCGGCGAGCAGCGTGGCGATCGCGGCGGTGATGCGCTCCCGGGTGGTCGGCGTCGCCATGGTCCCCGACGCCCAGCCGGCGCGCAGGGTGTCGATCATCCCGCGCTTCGTCGCGACGAACGCCGCGTAGCGGTCCATCCAGGCGCGCAGCGCGACCTGGGGCGGCGCCTCGGCGAGCAGGGCGGCGGCGCTGCCGGTGACGTCGTCGAGTTCGGCGCCGTAGACGGCCTCGACGAGCGCCTCGCGGGTCGGGAAGTGCCGGTAGAGGGTGCCGATGCCGACGCCGGCCTCGCGGGCGACGGCTTCCAGCGGCACGGTGTCGTCGGCGGCCGAGAAGGCGGCGCGGGCGGCCGTGACGAGCTTCTCGCGGTTGCGGCGCGCGTCGGCGCGGGCCGGCCGTCCGGCGGGGGCGGCGTCGGGTGTCGATGCGGGCGGAGTCAAAACGGAGGCACCTCCGGTAGTGCTACAGTCGACGTAACGGAGGTTCCTCCGTTTCCCTCATCGTCTCACGAGGACGGACTTCCCATGCCCTCAAGCAGCTCCTCCTCCCATTCCTCCTCGAATTCCGCCTCCTCCGGCGCTCCCGCTTCCGGCCTCTCCGCCTCCGGCGCGCCGCGTCCCGGAGGCGTCTACCCGCTGGCCGGCCGTACCGTCTCCCGCGTCGGCTATGGGGCGATGCAGCTCGAACGCCTGCGCGGCGACCGGGGCGCCGCGCTCGCGCTCCTGCGCCGGGCGGTCGAGCTCGGCGTCGACCACATCGACACCGCCCAGTTCTACGGCGACGGCTTCGTCAACGGGCTGATCCGGGAGGCGATCCGCCCCGAGGACGGCGTCCAGGTGGTCAGCAAGGTCGGCGCGGCTCCCGACCCCGGCGGCCGTGTCCCGCTCCGCCTCGCGCAGCGGCCCGAGGAACTGCGGGCGAGCGTCGAGGCCAACCTCACCGGCCTCGGCCTCGACCGGATCCCGCTGGTCAACCTGCGCCGTACGGACACCGGCCCCGGTCTGCGCGCCGAGGGCGATCAGGTGGTCGACCCCGACGACCAGCTCGCGGTGCTGACCGCCCTGCGCGACGAGGGCAAGATCGGCGCGATCGGGCTCAGCAGCGTCTCCCTGGACGTACTGCGCCGGGCGCTCCCGGCGGGCATCGCCTGCGTGCAGAACGCCTACAGCCTCGTCGCCCGCGACGACGAGGACCTGCTCGACCTCTGCCGTGCCGAGGGCATCGCCTGGGTGCCGTACTTCCCGCTGGGCGGTGCCTTCCCCGGGCTGCCGAAGGTCACCGACGAACCGGCCGTCCTGGCCGCCGCCGGGTTCCTGGGCCGCACGCCCGCGCAGATCGGCCTCGCATGGCTGCTCCACCACGCGCCGAACACCCTCCTCATCCCCGGTACCGCGGACGCCGGCCACCTGGAGGCGAACATCGCCACGGGCGCGATCGTCCTCGACGCCGCGACGCTCGCCGCGCTGGACGCCGTCCCCACCCGCGAGGTGAACCTGTCCCTGGGCTGACCGGGACCGACCGGGGCGGGCCGGGGGCGGCCGTACGCCGGTGGGGTTGCTTTGCCTCCCCCTCCTTTTCGGACCCGGGCGCGGGCGGATAGGGACAGGAGAAGACAGAAAGACAGAGGCGGGACGGCCCGAGGAGCGTGCGCATGCCGGTCTACGACCGCAGGAGTGTCCCGGAGCGGGTGGGGCGGGGGACGCTGGACCCCGAGCTGGCGGCGTGGCTGCCGCACGCTCCCGTCCTGGGCGCCGACGAGAGCGTCGCCGAGGCCCGCCGCGCGCACCACGTCCTCGGCGAGGCCCCGCTGCCCCCGATCGGCGCGGTGGAGCACCTGGTGCTCGACGGCCCGCACGGCTCGCTGCCGGTACGGGTCCACACGCCCCGCACCCTGTCCCGGACCCCGTGCGGCGCCCTGGTCTACCTCCACGGGGGCGGCTTCACCGTCGGCACCCTGGACGAGTTCGAGCTGCCCCTGCGGATCATCGCGGAGACGGCCGGCATCAAGACGTACGCGGTGGACTACCGGCTCGCCCCCGAGTTCAAGTTCCCCACCCAGCTCGAAGAGATCGAGTACGTCGTCCGCTGGCTGTTCCGGTACTCCGAGGAGCAGGGCGTCGACCCGGCCAGGATCGGTCTCGGCGGTGACTCGGCGGGCGGGAACATGACCTGCGTCATCACCCTGGAGCTCCGCGACGAGGACGGACCGCGGCTCGCCCTCCAGGTCCCGCTGTTCCCGGAGGCGGCCTTCCCCGCCGACACCCCTGCCGCGAGCGAGAACCGCTCGGGCCTCTATCTCGAATCCAACGGGATCTTCCAGATGGTCCGCAATCTCGTGCGGAACACCGACGACGTCCGTCAGCCCCGCATCACGCCGCTCAACGCCGATTCCCACGCGGACCTGCCCCCGGCGATCCTGGTCACCAACGGGTTCGACCCGCTGCGCGACGTCGGCCACGCCTACGCGCGCGCACTCGCCGCCGCGGGCAACGACCTCACCTACGTGCACCACCCCCATCTCACCCATGGCTTCCCCCAGTTCGGCCACCGCTCCGCCGCCTGCCGCACGGCGACCGAGGAACTGGCCCGCCTGATCGGAGAACGCATTGGCTGACACCGCGGGCAAGGGCGGGAACAGCGGGGACAAGGACAGGAACGGCGCGGGCAAGGGTGAGAAGGGTCCCGCGCTGCCCCCGGTGCTCGCCGATCCGCTGACCAACCACGGGACGGCCTTCACCGCCGCGGAACGGGAGCGCCTCGGCCTGGTGGGACGGCTGCCCGACGGCGTCCTCACCCTGGACCAGCAGGCCCGGCGGGCGTACGAGCAGGTGCGCGGTCAGCCCACCGACCTGGCGGCCAACATCTGCCTGGAGCAACTGCACGACCGCAACGAAGTGCTCTACCACCGGCTGCTGATGGACCACCTCAAGGAGCTGCTGCCCATCGTCTACGACCCGACCGTGGGCGAGGCGATCAAGAACTACAGCCACGAGTACCGGCGCCCCCGGGGTGTGTTCCTGTCCGTCGACCGCCCCGACGACGTACGGCGCTCCTTCGAGAGCCTCGGGCTGTCCGCCGACGACGTCGACCTGCTCGTGGTCACCGACGCCGAGCAGATCCTCGGCATCGGCGACTGGGGTGTGCACGGCATCCTGATCGCGGTCGGCAAACTCGCCGTCTACACCGCGGCCGCGGGCCTCGACCCCGCGCGCTGCCTGCCCGTCGTCCTCGACGTCGGCACGGACAACGAGGCCCTGCTCAACGACCCGCTCTACCTGGGCGTACGGCACAGCCGCACCCGCGGCGAGCGCTACGACCGCTTCGTGGCCGGCTTCCTCGACACCGCGGCCTCGCTCTACCCGCACGCCCTGCTGCACTTCGAGGACTTCGGCCCGGACAACGCGCGCCGCCTGCTGGAGCGCTACGGCGACCGGTACCGCATGTTCAACGACGACATGCAGGGCACCGGAGCCATCACCCTCGCCGCGGTCCTGTCGGCGGTACGGGTGAGCGGGGTGCCGCTGCGGGACCAGCGCGTCGTGATCCTCGGCGCGGGCACCGCCGGTGTCGGCATCGCCGACCAGCTCCGGGACGCCATGGTGCGGGACGGCCTGGACGAGGCCGAGGCGACCGGCCGGTTCTGGCTCGTCGACAGGCAGGGGCTGCTCGACGACGGCCTGCCGGACCTGCGCGACTACCAGAGCGCTTACGCCAGGTCCGCGGACGAGGTGCGGGACTGGGCGGACGGCCCGGCCGACCTGCTGACGACCGTCCGCGAGGTGCGCCCGACGCTGCTCATCGGCACCTCCACCGTCCACGGAGCCTTCACCGAGGAGGTGGTGAAGGAGATGGCCGCGCACGTCGGCCGTCCGGTGATCCTGCCGCTCTCCAACCCCACCGAGAAGGCCGAGGCCATGCCCGCCGACCTGCTGGAGTGGACCGGCGGCAAGGCGCTCACCGCGATCGGCATCCCGGTGGACCCGGTGGAGCACGACGGCGTCCGCCATGTCATCGGGCAGGCCAACAACGCGCTCGTCTATCCCGGTGTGGGCCTCGGGGCCGTGGTGTCCCGGGCGGAGCGGGTGACCCCGGGCATGCTGCGGGCCGCCGCCGAAGCCGTCGCGGGCCAGGTCCAGGTCGGCGAGCCGGGCGCACCGCTGCTGCCGCAGGTGGAGAACCTGCGCGTCTCGTCGGCGACCGTCGCGGTCGCGGTGGTCCGCGCGGCGGCCGAGGACGGCGTCGCCGCGCACGTACCGGACGACCCGGTGCAGGCGGTCCAGGACGCCATGTGGCAGCCGGTGTACGGGCCGATGCCGGAGGAAGAAGGGCACTGAGCGTGTCGGCGTGACCGGGTGAGGGGCGGCGCGGAAGAGAGGCCTCCGCTGCCGCCGCCCGCTCTCCGCGCCCGTCTTCGCGGCGCGGGCAGGAGTGACGCCCACCGGTGTCGGCGGTATGCAGTGCCTGGGAAGTGCCTGGGAGACGAGTACTGCGCGGGCATGGGCCGGGAACCGAGCACCGAGGGTTGGGGACCGAGGGCTGGGCCCGATGCCCGGGGTCCGGAACCGGGTGCCCGGCGCCCGCGCCGATCGGCCGCGTCGGTGAGGGGCATCGGTGAGCGGCATCGGTGGGGGGCGTCTGATGGAAGCGATCGTCATAGGAGCGGGCATCGGGGGACTGGCCGCGGCGCTGAGCCTGCGCCGCGCCGGCTGCGACGTCACGCTCGTCGAGCAGTCGCCCCGCTTCACCGAGATCGGCGCCGGGATCCAGCTCGCGCCCAACGCGACCCGCGTGCTGCGCCGCCTCGGCCTGCTCGACGCGGTCGCCGCGCACGCCACCCGCCCCTCCCACGCCGAGTTCCGTACCTGGTCGGACGGGGCCGAGATCTGCCGTTACGCGCTCGGGCGGGCCGTCGAGGAGGAGTTCGGGGCGCCCTACCTCCAGGTCCACCGGGCGGATCTGCACCGGGCCCTGACCGCCGGGGTGCCGTCCGGCTCCGTGCGCCTGGACACCGTCGCCGTGGGGATCGACCAGGACGACGCGTCCGCCCGCGTGACGACGGCGAGCGGTGAACGGCTGCGCGCCGACCTGGTCGTGGCCGCGGACGGGATCAGGTCCGCGGCCCGGCAGTGGCTCTTCGGCGCGGACGAGGCCGTCTTCACGGGACTCGCCGCCTACCGGGCGCTGCTCCCGGCCGGCGAGGTCGCCGACCTGGACCTGCCGGACTTCGGCGTCTGGCTGGGTCCTGGCCGGCACTTCGTCCACTACTGGGTGCGCCGCCGGGAACTGCTCAACGTCGTGGCCGTGTTCGAGGCGGCGGCGGGGCGGGAGTCGTGGACCGCGCGAGCGGAACCGGGCGAGCAGCTGGGGGAGTTCGCAGGCTGGGACACCCGGGTCCGCAGTGTCCTGGAACGCGCGGGACGGATGTTCCGCTACGGGCTCCACACCCGGACCCCGCTCACCCGCTGGCACACCGGACGCGTGACCCTGCTCGGCGACAGCGCCCACGCGATGGTGCCGTTCCAGGCCCAGGGCGCGGCGCAGGCGATCCTCGACGCGGCGGTGCTCGGGGAGGTCGTCGCGGCGGCGACGCCCGCGGCGGTACCCGACGCGCTCGGCCGGTACGTACGCCGGCGGCTCACGGCGGCCACGAGCATGCAGGCGGCTTCCGCGCGCGCGGGCGACGACTTCCACCTGCCGGACGGCCCCGAGGCGCGGGCCCGCGACGCCCGGATGACGGCACACGCGGCCGAGCACCGTTTCCTGCCGCAATCGACCGCATGGGCCGCCGACGTCCTGGACGAGCGGGCGCCGTCCTGACACCCCTGCGGGTGGTACCGCTCAGTAACCACGGACAAAAGGCGCACCGGGCGGTGGGACTGGCCAAATGGTCAAAGGGTCTTCACGAGACAGCCGCAAACGGCGCTTCACGGGGTTATAGCTTTTTGATGTTTCCAACGATTACCGTCACACAGAGAGATGGGGTTCCTCCTTGCCCAGCGCGAACGCGACCGGGGGCCGCCACCGCAAGTCCAAGTCCGTGAGCCCGACGATGCGCCGTACGCTCGTCGTGGCGGCTGCCACTCCGGTCGCAGGACTGCTCCTCGCCGGGCCGTCCGCCTTCGCGGCCGACCGGCTGGACCCGGCCGAGCAGAAGATCGCGGACAATCTCGAAACCCGCGTCAACGACGAGAGCCTCGGCACGAACGTCAGCGGTGTCGTGCTCGACGCCCAGTCGGACGGCGTGATCTGGGGGCACAACGCGGACACCGCGCTGATGCCCGCCTCCAACACCAAGCTCGCCACCGCCACCGCCGCGCTCACCGTGCTCGGCCCCGACCACCGGTTCTCCACCAAGGTGGTCTACGACAACGGCACGCTCACCCTCGTCGGCGGCGGCGACCGCACCCTGACCGCCGACGACCTGGCCGCGCTCGCCAAGGACGCGGTCGCGGGCCTGAAGAACGCGGGCCTCGACACCGTGAAGGTCCGCGTCGACGACAGTCTCTTCGTCGAGCCCTCGCTCGCCACCGGCTGGCGGGAGGACTACTACGACGACCAGATCGCGCCGGTACGGGCGCTGTCCCTGGACGGCAGCCTGAACGCGGACACGTCCCTCGAGGCCGGTGGCGTCTTCGCCAAGGCGCTCGGCGAGCAGGGCATCACCGTCGACGGCGACGTCACCCGCGGCCAGGCCGGCGACGGCAACGTCCCGGTCGCCGAGCACAAGTCCGCGGCGCTGTCCGAGGTCGTCAAGAAGATGCTCAAGACCAGCGACAACGCCATCGCCGAGGCGCTGCTGCGGACGACCGCGATCGCCTACGAGCGGCCGGCCACCTTCGAGGGCGGCGTGGACGTCGTACGCACCGTGCTGAGCGACCAGTACGGCGTGTCGATGAAGAACTTCGTCATCCACGACGGCAGCGGCCTCTCGCGCGACAACCGCATCCCGGCCCGGACCGTCGCCGACATCCTCGACAACGTCACCGACTCCGGGAACCGCTACATCCTGAAGTCCATCGAGGACGGCCTTCCGGTCGCGGGCGAGGCGGGCAGCACCCTCGGCCCGGAGTGGGGCCGCTTCGACACCGAGAACTCCGAGTGCGCCGTGGGCAAGGTCAAGGCCAAGACGGGCACCCTGACGGGGGCCATCGCCCTCAGCGGTCTGACCAAGGGCGAGGACGGCCGCTGGAAGGTGTTCTCCTTCATCGAGAACGACTCCACCGCCGACGCGGGCAAGATCAAGGACGCCCTCGACGGGCTCGCCGCGACGGTGAACGGCTGCTGGGCGTAGCCCGCGGGACCGGTAGTCGCAGCCGTCCGCCCCCTGTCACGAGTGCAGGGGGCGGACGGCTGTCGCCGGTTGGTCCAAGACGTCCCACTGGTCGTTTCGAGCCACCTTCGTCACAGGTATGGACTTTTAGTAGGTGGCAATGTCATGCATATGTCATGACTGCGCCGCGCGTTCACCGCGTTCTCGGGGCGTTGCTCGCCCTGGCCCTCGCCCTCACCGGACTCCTCGCCCTGCCCGCCGTCTCCCACGCCGCGACGCCCGTGTGCGCGCTGGCCTGCGACACCCTCGACCCCTCCAAGGCGCAGCGCGACACCTTCCCCGTCGCCGACCGGAACATCAACGGCCGGATCCTGCGGCTGCACGTCTCCGACCCGGACAACATGGCCTGGGCGAGCATCGACAACGGTACGACCGGCGACGCGGTGTGGCTCGACCGGTCCTGGGACCGCGGCGCCACCTGGGAACCGCTGCTGGGCAAGGCCGCCGTCCCCAGTACGTGGACCGGCACGCGCACGCTGATGTACAACATCAGCGATCCCGTCGGCCACCGGCGCGGCTGGGTCCGCGCCTGCGGGGACGCGAACGCGGTCACCTGCACCGACTGGGTCTACCCGAAGGTCTGCGACGGCTCGGTGTGCGACGGCGCCGACCCCGCCACCGCGGCCGGCGACGAGCGGCCGGTGCCGTCCACCACCCTCTACGGGCGCACCATCAGCCTTCACATGGACCAGAAGAACGGCACGGCCTGGGGCGTCGTCGAGAACGGCGGCCAGGGCGACGAGATCTGGCTCGACCGCTCCTGGGACGGCGGCGCGACCTGGCCGGAGGGCTCCTCCCTCGGCCGTACAAGCGTGCCCGCCGGAGCGGCCTCGACCCGCACGGTCATGTTCGCCACACGGGACGCCCGCGCTCTGCTGTACGGCGGGGCGGTCCGCGCCTGCGGCCGGGAGGCCGGGCACCAGGAAGGCAGCTGCACGGCGTGGGCGAGGCCCGCCCCGACCCGGGCACGCGCCGCGGCGGACGCGCTCATGGCCTCGTACCAGACCCAGGAGGGCTGGTGGCGCAGTAGCTGGTGGAACTCGGCGGTCGCGCTCACGGCGCTGATCGACTTCGCCGGGCGCACCGGGCGGCACGACTACGACTGGGCGATCGCGCGCACCTTCGAGCAGAACAACGGGGTGTTCCCGGCGGGCGGGCGCAGCTCCGACGCGGTGGAGGGCCACTTCATCAGCCGGGCCATCGACGACGCGGCGTGGTGGGCGATGGCCTGGGTCGCGGCCTACGACTACACGCACGAGCAGCGCTATCTGGACGAGGCGGTCACCATCACCTCCTACGTCCAGCAGTACTGGGACACCGGTACCTGCGGCGGAGGCGTCTGGTGGAACCGGGAACGCACCTACAAGAACGCCGTCACCAACGGGCAGTACCTGTGGCTGACGACCGCGCTGCACCAGCGGCTGCCCGGCGACACCGTGTGGGGCGGCCGGGCGGCCACGGCCGCGGACTGGTACCTGTCCAGCGGGCTGATCAACTCCGCGGGCCTGGTCAACGACGGACTCACCGGGGCCTGCGCCAACAACGGCCAGACCGTGTGGAGTTACAACCAGGGCCTGGCCATCGGCGCGTTCACCGAGCTGTGGCGCTCCACCGGCCAGGCGCGGTACCTGGACACCGCGAAGCGGCTGGCGGACGCCGCGATGTCCTCGGCGCAGCTCACCCGTAACGGCGTGCTCACCGAGTCCTGCGACACCGGCACCGCCTCGTGCGACGACAACCAGAAACAGTTCAAGGGCATCTTCGTACGGCACTTCGCCGACCTCGCGGACGCCACCGGGTCCGCTGCCTGTGCCGCGTACCTGACGACACAGGCCGACTCCCTCTGGAACACCGACCGTGACTCCCTCAACCGGCTCGGACAGCGGTGGGCGGGCACCAGCCCGAACCAGACGGACTGGCGCACCCAGGCCAGTGCACTGGAGGCCCTGACCGCGACCGACTGACCGGGCGCGCCCGGTTACCCGGCCCGTGGCTTCACGGCCTCGGACGAGGAAGTCGGCGACCGGCTCCATGGCCTCAGACGAGGAAGCCGGCGACCAGGACCGCGAACTCGTCGGGGGTGGCGAGCCGGACGCCGAGCTGCTCCGCCTTGGCGCGCTTGGCGCCGGCTCCCTCACCGGCGACGACGAGTGAGGTTCGCGCGGAGACGCTGGAGGAGGAGCGCCCGCCGGCCCGCTCGACGAGTTCGTTCATCTCGTTGCGGCTGAGCTTCTCCAGCGGGCCGGTCATCGCGCCGGTGACCACCACCTTCATGCCCGTCAACGGACCTTCCGCCACCGCCACCGCTGCCGGGACCGCCGTGCCATCGCCCTCGCCGTCGGGTGCGGGGGCCGGGGGCGGGGTGGCGCCGGGCTCGGTCATGTTGACCCCGGCGGCGGTGAGCTTGTCGATGAGCGGGGCGAGTTCGGTGAGTTCCGCGACGATCATGCGGGCCTTCTCCGTGCCGACGCCGTCGACCTGCTGCATCGCGTCGGTGTCGGCCGCGCGTATGTGGTCCATGGTGGCGAAGTGGCGGGCTATGCGCCGGGACATGGACCGGCCGGTGCCACGCACCCCGAGCGCGCACAGCACCCGCGCCAGCGGCTGCTCCTTGGCCTTGGCGATCCCGGTGAGCAGGTTGTCGGTGCTGGTCTCGCCCATCCGGTCCAGACCGAGCAACTGCTCGCGGTCCAGCGCGAACAGGTCGGCGAGGTCGGCGACCAGACCCGCGTCGACGAGCTGCACGACCCGGGTCGCGCCGAGCCCCTCGATGTCGAGCTGGTCGCGGCCCGCGGCGTAGGCGAGGGAGGCGACCAGGTGGCAGTTGCGGCCCTGCGCGCACCGCCAGCGCTCCTCGCTGGTGTCGATGTCCGAACCGCAGCGCGGACACTGCTTCGGGAACCCGATGGGCTGTTCGTCGCCCGTGCGCAGATGGGCGACCGGGGCCTCGACGCGCGGGATGACGTCACCCGCGCGGTGCACCATGACGTGGTCGCCCAGGCGCAGGTCGCGGCGGGTGATGTCGGCCGGGTTGTGCAGGGTGGCGTAGGTGATGGTGGAGCCGTCGATGACGACCGGTTCGAGGACGGCGCGCGGGGCGATGATGCCGGTGCGGCCCACGTTCCACTCCACCTCCGTCAGTCTGGTGATCTTCTCCACGGCGGGCAGCTTGTAGGCGATCGCCCAGCGCGGCGCCCGCGTGCCGTTCCCGGCGGTCTGCTGGTCGGCGGCGAGGTCCGCCTTGATGACGATCCCGTCGATGCCGAACGGCAGCTCCGCGCGTACGGCGGCGATCTCCCGCACCCGGTCGAGGACCTGCTCGACGGTCTCGGCAACGATGTCCGGGACCGCGGTCGCGGCGCTGGTGCCCGCGCCCAGCCCGGCGGCCAGGGCCATCAGGTCGCTGTGCGCGGACGCGGTCAGCCGCTCGGCGAGCTCCGGATCGGTGTCGGGCAGCGGCAGCAGCCCGTAGCCGAAGAAGGTCATGGGGACCGTGTAGACCCGGTCCTTCGCCCGCAGGGTGCCCGCCGCCGCGTTGCGCGGGTTGGCGAACGGCTGGCCGCCGTGGCCCGTACGCACCTCGTTGGCGTGCTCGAACTGGGCGGTGGTCATGAGGACTTCGCCGCGCACCTCCACGGTGACCGGCTCGGCGAGGCACTCGGGCAGCCCCTCGACGGTGCCGATCGCGTGCGAGACGTCCTCCCCGGCCGTCCCGTCCCCGCGGGTGATCAGCCGGGTGAGCCGGCCCTCCTGGTACCGGGCGGCTATCGCGAGGCCGTCCAGCTTCGGGCCCACGCTGAAGCGCGTGACCTCATGGCCGACGCGTCTGGCCAGGGACGCGGTCCAGGCGGTGAACTCCTCCGCAGAGAACACATTGTCCAGGCTCAGCATCGGCACCGTGTGCGGCACATCCCCCTCGACCGCGCCGCCGGCCACCTTCCCGGTCGGTGAGTCGGGCAGCACCTCGCCGGGATGGCCGGCCTCCCAGTCGGCGATCCCGCGCACCAGCCGGTCGTAGGCGTCGTCGTCCAGCGGCGAGGTGCCGCCCGCGTAATAGGCGGCGGCCGCGCCCACGGCCTCCTCGACCGCCTGCGCGTAGGCGGCGGCATCCACGATCACTGCTGAAGGAGTAGTCATGAGACGCATCTTGCCGCCCACCACTGACAATGGCCGGGCGGCCTGGCTGGACCGGCGCCTCGCCTTCGCCCACGCGCTCCTGCGCAACGGCTGAGCCGCCCGCCGACGAGCCGTCCGGGGAGGCGGGTTCACCAGGTGCCGCTTGCGCCCTGGTAGCCGCCGTCCACCCGGATCGCCCGGATGCCGCTGAGGTGCCGGGCGCCGCAGCGGTCCGGGGGCAGGACGAGCTGGGGGCCCGCGCGGTCGAGCGGGCTGTCGTCGATGGTGACCGCGAGCAGGACGGGCGCACGGCCGAAGTCCGGGTCGATCTCCGCCCAGGACAGCAGGGCGTGGTGACCGTCCGCGGCACGTACGGCGATCAGGAAGCGCAGGCGGTCCTTGCGCCGGGCCGGGTCGAAGGCGGGCCCGGCGGCCGTCAGGACGTCGTGCAGGAGCGGCCCGGTGAAGCTGTGGTGCTGGGTGCCGCTGGTGGCGCACTCGAAGCTCACGCGCGTGCGGTGCTGGGGCCAGGCGAGCAGCGCGGGCACCGTCAGCCGGGCCGGACGGGTCAGGTCGCCGGTGAGGACGACTTCCGCCACCGGACCGGCCGCCGGACCGGTGGGCGCGAGGGACTGGCTCACGGGCTGTCACCTCCCGCAGAACCGTACCCGGACGCACGTCACGCGCAAACGCGTCTGCCAGCTCGATCACGTGCAGACCTGGCTCTCGCCAGTGGATCGGCGGAATCCCTATCGCATTTGCGGTGGGACGCCGAGGCGTGCGCGGCGGCGGGGCGAACGCGGCGTCCGCCGAGCGGGGACGCCGTCGCCGCCGCCGGGCTACAGTGACCACAGAGCAACGCAAAATGTGGCAAATCAACCACTTACCTGCGAGGCGTTCCACCATGAGCCTGAGCATCCGCAACCAGATCCCCGGCACGGTCACCGCCATCACCACGGGCGCGGTCATGGCGACGGTCAAGGTCCGGCTCGACGGCGGTCAGGACATCACCGCCGCCATCACCCTGGACGCCGTGAAGGACCTCGGTCTCGCCGAGGGTTCCGCCGTGCGCACCCTGGCCAAGTCCACGGAGGTCGCGCTGGCCACCGGTCCCGTGACGGGCCTCTCCATCCGCAACCGGCTGCCCGGCACGGTGCGCGAGGTCGCCGTCGGCGGCGCCATGGCGTCGGTCAAGGTCTCCGTCGAGGGCGGCGAACTGACGGCCGCGATCACCAAGGACGCGGTCGCCGACCTGCACCTGACGGCGGGCGCCGCCGTCACCGTCCTGATCAAGTCCACCGAGGTCTCGCTCGCGGCCGTGTGATGGCGGGCGGCGGGGGACGGGGGACGGGCGGCGCCGGCCCGGCAATGGCCCGGCAGTGACGCGTGGACGGCGCGGGAATGGCAAGGAGATGGACCTGTGGTGCGGGACGGCCGGGGGCGTCGTTCCGCGCCCCGTTCCGGTTACGGTCCCGCTTCCAATCCCCTTCCGATCTCGACTTCGCTCCCGACTTCGATTTGAATTCCGATTGCGACGATCACGGACGTTTCCGCAGCGCACCGACAGCACCACCGCCGGAGTCCGGGACGCGGTCCCGTACCGGCAGGACACGAAAGAGGCACGCGAGTGAGCCGCTTCACCGGCCCCTTCGCCCGGCGCCGTGGCGGCCGGGCACGGCCGTCCACCGCACAGGAACCGGCAGGTGGCTCCGAGCGCCCCGCACCCCGGGTGCTCGTCGAGGATCACGGCGGCCTTCTGCTGCTGCGGCTGCCCACCGACGAAACCCTGCACCCGTCGGACGTCACCGATCTCTCGCGCAACCTGGGGTCGCGGGAAGGCACGGTCACCGTCGTCGTGGGAGCCGAGGGCGACACACCGGGCGTGCTGTGGCCGCGGCTCGCCGAACTGCTCGACTCCCTGCGCGAGGAAGGCACCCGTTCGGTACGGCTGGTGATGGCGGGCGTCGGCCGCGACGCCGGGGAACGGCCCGCCCTCGCCCGCCGGTTGGCCGACCAGCGGGACCTGGAGATCGAGGCCCCCGACGGGCCGGTGCTCGTGGTCCCCGGCGGATCGGTGTTCGTACCGCCCGACGACGGCGACGGCCAAGGCGGCAACGACGTCGGCGGGGGCCGTGGCAGCGGCGGCTGGTGGCGGTTCGCGCCGGGGCGGGTGCCCGTGCTGCTCGGTCCCCGTACGCCGGCGCCCGGCTGGCAGCCCGCGCTGCGCGAGGTGCCGGCCGGGGCGGTGGACGGATGCGTGGTGCACCAGGTACCGGCCGGGCTGCTGATCCGCCCGGTCGACGCGACCCCGCCCGACACCGGTGACCTCATCCACGCCGTACCGGTCGACCCGCGGCGCCCGGCCGTGATCGTGGGCGTGCCCCAGGGCGAGGACGTGTCGGCGGGCGACGTCGCGCGGCTGCTCGGACAGTTGCCGGCCGACGTGCGCGGCGGCGTACGGCTGGCCCCCGGCGGACGCCGTGACCTGCTGCCGCTCGCCCGGTCGCTGGCGACCACCCTCGACACGGAGATCGAGGTCGCCACGGGGCTGCCGCTGTTCGCCGCGGACGGCCCGCTGGGCGAGTACGGGGTCCGGTCGGTGCTGACCGACCGGGACGGTACGCCGAGCTGGGTGCCGTTCGTGGACTCGGTACGGTGCGCGCCGGCGCGGGACGCCGAACGGCCCGTGCCGCCGCGGCTGACGCGCTGGTACCCGCCGCTGCGCGAGTTCCGCGACGCCCCGGACGGCGAGGTGGCGCTTTCCGACGAGTGGCGGGCCGGCGTCACCCGGGCCGGGCTGTGGGTGGGGCCGCGGGACGGCACGCCCGTGCCGCTCGCCGGACGGGCGGTGAGCCCCGAGGGGCCCGTCGTGGAGGTGGGCCGCCCCGGTGAACGGCTCGCGCCCTCCCTGCTCCCCGAGCTGTCCCGGCTGCTCGCCGGAGTCTCCCCGGACCTGCGCGGCCGCACCACGCTGCACGTCCACGCGGCACCGTCCGACGGCGGCCGCGCCCTGCGCGCCCTGGCAGCCGACTCCGGCCTCCGTGTCATCCGCTTCGCCCCGGCACCGGCACCTGTACGGCGGCCACGCCCGCCGGCGCCGGGTGCGGGGAAGGCTCCGGCTTCCGGGGCGGCTCCGGCTTCAGGGGAGGCTTCGGCTTCCGTTCCGGATAAGGCTCCGGCTCCGGTTCCAACTCCGGAGAAGGCTTCGGCGGCCGGGACGGCGTCGGTGATCGAGATGGCCCTGACCGGTGGAGCGGAGGCGGCCGGCGAGTCGGCTTCCGGGACCGAGACGTCGTCAGGTGCTCGACCGACTGAGGCTGAGGCCGCGACTGCGACTGCGACTGCGAGCGCGACTGCGATGGTGATCGAGGCCGTGGGTTCGGATCCTGCTGCGGCTGCGGCTGCGGCTGCGGCTGCGGATCCGGAACCGGTTACCGGATCGGTGGCGGAGTCCGCGCTGCGGTCCGGAAGCGTCCCGGCAGCGAAGCTGTCCGGTGAACCCGGCACCGGGCTCGGCACCGGGCTCGGCACCGGCCCCGTCTCGCCGCGGCACCGCAGCACCGCGTCCGAGCGCGCCGCCTTCCGGGCGCTCGCGGAACCCGTGTGGGGACGCCACGGCGCCGCCGTGGACCGCGTGCTGGCCGGGATGCCCGCACTGCGCGGCATGGAGCAGGACGCGGCGCGCGCCGACCTGACCGCCGTGCGCATGTACGCGCAGGGCGGGGACGGAGACGAGGGCGGTCTCGGAGACGAGGGCGGTCTCGGGTACGAGGAGCTGATGCGTTCGTTGCGCGCGGGCGAGGAGCGGCTCGTACCGTACGCCGCCTGCCTGGCGTCCGGGCTGGCGCGGCTGCCCGCCTACCGCGGGACCGTGGTACGCGGCCCCGGCGCCGGTGACGGTGATGGTTGCGCGGCGCCGACCCGGGGGCAACTCCTGCGTGAAGCGGGGCCGTTGAGCGGGCTGCCGCTCGACCCGGAGGGTACGGACCAGATCGCGGGCGTGGCGTACGCGATCTGGTCGATCACGGGCCGCCGGGTTGGGGAGGTGCAGGACGAAAGGGGCGACATCGTTTTCCCGCCCGGCACCACGTTCCGTGTTCTCGACGTCCGCGACGGCGGGGACGGTCCGCTGGTGCTGCTGCGCCAGCTGCCCGACGCCGCCGGTGCCGCGACGGTGCTCGGTGACGCCGACGACACCGCGCTCGCCCGTCTCGAACACAGCCTGGCCCGGCGTCTCGCCCCGGGTTCGGGCAAGTGGCCGGACCGTTGTGCCGGACCGGTCGGCCACGACTGATACAACGAAGATCATTGACGGATCCTGACAGGAGCAGCAGGGCGATGTCCCCCCACCAGATACCCGACCGGACCCCGGACCGGGCCCCCGGCCGGACCCGGGCCGTATCCGTCCGAAGAGCCGTAGCGATCCCGGCGGTGGCGGGCGCCCCGGACCCGCACCTGCCCCCGGCGACCGCGGAACCCACCGAGCCCGCCACCGCCACCTTGAGCACCGCCGCCTTCAGCACCGCCACCCCCAGCACCACCGCATCCAGCACCACCAGACCCAGCACCGCCATCCCCAGCACCACCGCACCCAGCACCACCGCATCCAGCACCACCGCATCCAGCACCGCCATCCCCAGCACCACCGCACCCAACGCACCGTCCGCCCCCGAGAAGCCGCAGCCCGAGTCGGCCCTCAAGCCTGTGCAGACCCTTTCGGTGCACGGCGCGCACTCCGGATCCGGCACTTTCGTCTGACCCCCGTTCCCCCCGCCGCACTCAGACCAGGAGCAGTCATGCCCCGCCCGAACGAACCCTCGGCCAACCCGCCGCAGCCCACCGTCTCCGTCCGGCGCGCCGTGTCCGTACCCGCGCCCGCGGTGCAGCCGGAGCCGGACCTGGACCTTCTGGCAGCGGAACCGGCAGCCGAACACGCCCCGCGCCCCGCGACGACGAGCGAGAAGAAGGCAGCCGCGGGCAAGCGCGCCGCCGCCGGCGAGACGACCAAGGCCGAGCCGGCCACCAGCAAGTCGGCCTCCGGCGGAACCCCCGAGGCCGAGCCGGCCACCAGCAAGTCCGCCGCGGACGGCCTCGCCCCCGACGCCCCCGCCCCCGACGCCCCGGCCGCTGACGTCCCCTCCGCGGGCGAATCCGCCACCAGCGAGCCCGCCGCCGTCAAAACCGGTTCCCGTAAAAGCGATGCCGCCGACCCCGCCACCGATGAGCCCGACGGTCCCGGTCCCGGCGCCACCGCGAAAGCCGCCGCGGAGGCCGACGAACCCGCCGTCGCCACCGCCACCGCCGTCGCCGTCGCCGCTGCGGACGGCGGGGCGGGCGAGCGGGCCGCCGCTGCCGCCGCGGCGGCTCCGGGCCGGCCCCGCGGTCCGGTGCTCGCCGCCGCGGGCATCGCGGGCGCCCTGCTGCTCGCCGTACCGTTCCTGGTCATGGCGTCGGACGACGACTCGGACAACACGGTGCACACGGAGGCGGCGGGCGGGATGACCCTCGCCCCCGGTCCGTCGGACAACGACGTGGCCGGGTACCTGGCCGAGTCGCCGTCCTCGTCGCCGAGCCCCTCCGCGTCCCCGTCCGCCGAGAAGAAGGACACCGCGAGGAAGGTCGCGGCGGTTCCGGACACCGCCCCGGCGTCGTCCGAACCGGCGGCCGAGAAGACGAAGAAGACCACCAAGGCGAAGACGGAGAAGGCCGCCGCTCCGAGCGCCCGGGACCGGGCGAACAGCGCGTCGAGCCAGAGCCGGGTGCTGCTGAAGAACGTGGCGACGGGCCAGTGCGCGGACGTGCCCGCGTACGGCAACGGCAAGGTGGACGGTCCGGTCAACCAGTACCCGTGCAACGGGACCTCGGGCGACAACCAGCTGTGGGACCTGGTGGCGCACAAGGAGGCGGGCAGCGGCCCCGAAGGCTCGGTGCTGTTCCTGGTCCGCAACAGCAAGGACGGGCTGTGCATGGACCTGCCCAATTACGGTGCCGCGGCGGCCGGGACGCGGATCACCGAGTACCCCTGCCAGGCGACGAAGAACGACAACCAGTTCTGGTGGCTCGACCCGCGCTCCGACGGCACGTACTGGATCCGCAACCAGAAGAGCCGCGACCTGTGCCTGAACGTGGCCGGTACGCACGCGGGGAACGACGCCGCTCTCCAGATCGGCACGTGCAGCGACGGCAGCGACGACGACACGCACTGGTACTTCAGCGGCTGACCGCGCGCGGTGCGTCCCCTCCCGCCGGACGGCGGGAGGGGACCTGTGGGGTCAGGCGTTCGGGTCGAAGGTGATCCCGGACGGCTTGGCCGACGTCAGGTGCGAGGCGAAACTGGCGTCCTTCAGGCCGAAGTTGGCGCTGCCGAAGTCGTACGAGCTGAGCTTGTCGCGCAGCCCCGACGGGTAGCCGTTCCAGCCGACCAGGGGCGGGTACTGCCAGGTGCCCTTGTGATTCTCCGGCGGCTCGTCGTTCGCGGTCGCGAGCCGGAAGCAGTGGGTGCTGATGCCGTCCTTGTGGTAGACGATCTTCGCGTGCGTCCCGTCGAAGCGGACCGTGGACGCCGCGTGCACGGTGAACGAACCGTGGTTGGAGGTCGACACGTACTGCACGGCGCCGTTCTGCACCCACACCACGACGTGCTCCCAGTCGTGGCGGTGGCCGCCGATGCTGCTGCCGGCGAGGGCCTGGTCCTTCTCGAAGTACAGGCCGTACATATAGGCGCACCAGCCGTTGTTGCACTTGTAGCGCGAGTAGCTGTTGGTGTTGTCGAGGTCGGATGCGTCACGGCAGTTGCCGTTGAGGGCGCCGGTCGGGTTGAGGCCGCCGTTGATCGCGCCGTCCGGGCCGATGGCGGGCGTGGAGTAGCAGCCGTCCGTGTCGTAGTCGAAGGCGGGCTGGTACGTGTTTTCCGCGGCCTCGGCGTTGGCGGGCAGCGCGGTCGGCGGGGCGGCGAAGGCGACCGAGGGGAAGGCGATCACGAGGCCGGCGGCACCGGCCAGACCTATGAGCCATCTCCTGCGGCGGGTTCCGGATGTGTTCGACGACACTGCGTCCTCCTCGGATTTCGGGCGCAGCCCAACGGCTGTGGGGGGAATGGGACTTCAGCTTCCCCGCTTTTCACTTCCGGGCCAAGAGGCCCCGTGCGTCACGGGGATGAAGTCCGGCCCAATAGTGGGTCACTCGCCGTCGGCCGTCGTCACTCGCTGCCGCCCGTCGCCGCCGGTCGGCGTCACTCGTCGTCGGTCGCGGTGGTCACCTCCGCCTCCAGGACGCCCTCGTTGCGGAACAGCTCGGAGACCAGCAGGCCGGAGTCGGCTCTGCCTTCCAGCTCGAGCAGGACACGGGCCGCGCTGTCGGCGCGGCCGGGCAGCCGGTCGGCTCTGACCTGGAGGATGCGGAAGCCGTGCCGGGTGCACGTCTCCATCATCTGCGGCAGCAGGGCCTGTCCCGTGAGGTAGGTCAGCCGCAGCTCGGCCGTGGTGGCCGCGGTGCCCGGGACGAGGCGGGCGGTCAGCAGGGGGTACCCGCGCACGACGAGGAAGTGCAGCGCGGTGACGGCGACGGCGAGGACGGGCAGTCCGCCACCGCAGGCCATGCCGACCGCGCAGGTCAGCCAGATCGTCGCGGCGGTGGTCAGGCCACGGACCGCGTCGCGCCGTACGAAGATCAGGCCGCCGCCGATGAAGCCGATGCCGGAGACGACCTGGGCGGCCACCCGCGAGGGGTCGAAGGAGACGTTGTCCAAACCGAGCACGTTGCTGAAGCCGTGCTGGGAGACCTCCATCATCAGCGCGCTGGCGATGCCGACCAGCGTGTGCGTCCGCAGCCCCGCGCTCTTCTGCTGTGCCGCGCGCTCCCAGCCGATCAGCGTCGACAGCAGCAGGGCGAGGCCGAGTTCGGCCCATTGCCGCGGCCCCTGCCCATTGCCCATGTCCCACAAGGGCACCGCCAGCACCGTCATGCGCACCTCCCGCTCGTTCTGCTCTGTTCATCGGATGAGCCCGGCCCATCGGTTCACCGCGTGTACCCGATGGTGGAGGAGGAAAAAGGAAGTGCGGGTGATCGACGCAGGCTGCTACGTTCCTGCTGTTCGTAAGGGGGAACGAAGTGGCGAAGCTCAATCAGATCATCGCCGTGGAAAAGGGTGTCAAGAGCAAGTCGTTCCAGGACATCACCGCGGCCCATCACAAGGTGCAGAAGCCGGCGCTGCTGGCCGGTCTGTCGCGTACGTACCAGCCGAAGGACGAGGAGGGCGAGCAGCTCCCGCCCGAGTCCACGCGGGTCCAGGTCCAGGCCGAGGACGTGCTGCGCGAGATGTCGGCGTCGCTGACCCGGCTGTTCGACGTGACGGCCACCAAGGACTGGGCGAACCGCACGGCGAGCGCGGACGTCACCGTCGACGGGCGGACGATCCTCGCGGACGTCCCGGTGAGCTATCTGCTGTTCCTGGAGAAGCAGCTCACCGACCTGCACACCTTTGTCAAGAAGCTCCCCGTGCTCGACGCCGCCGAGTCCTGGTCCCACGACCCGTCCACGGACTGGTGGAAGACGGACCCGGTCCGCACGATCCGCACGAAGAAGGTCCCGCGCAACCATGTGAAGGCGGAGGCGACCGAGAAGCACCCGGCGCAGGTCGAGGTGTACTACGAGGACGTGCCGATCGGATACTGGACCACGGTGAAGTTCTCCGGGGCGCTCCCCGCGCGCCGGGTGAACGAGCTGCTCGACCGCGTCGAGAAGCTCCAGCGGGCGGTGAAGTTCGCCCGTGAGGAGGCCAACGGCGCCGAGGTCGCCGACCAGCGGGTCGGCGACGCGGTGTTCGGCTACCTGTTCGGCTGACGCCGCCACGGGTAGCCTCCACGATCGCCCCCGCGTGCGAGCGCGGGGGTGCGCGACAGGCGCGGGCCGGATTGAGGACCGGTTCGCGTGAGGAGCGCAAGCTGAAGCTGACGTTCAGCCTGAAACAGCGGCGGCGAAAAGCCGCCGTCTCAATCTCAGACTCTCGCTCCAGTCTCAGCATTGCCGCCGATCGCCGGATCGACCGGGGACGGACGACTGCCGTCGAGTGCGAGTTCGACTCTCGCCTGCACCTCTGGCACGGTGCGGTAGTTCAAAGGCAGAACGCGACGGCGTGAAGGTGATCCGTCCTCTTCAACGCCACCGGCGTGCGCAATTGGGTGGCATCCCCAGGGGCCCGGGAGCTGGATACGACTCCCGGGCTCCGCCATGTTCCGCCGTCACGCCGTGCCCCGTTCCGCCACGTTCACGAGGGGTGGCCCACCGTGCCGAGGCTCAGCAGGACGTGCCGCCGGGCGATCTCCTCGGCGGTCAGCGGTCCCTCCGTCCGGTACCAGTTGGCCACGCCCTGACACATGATGAGCACCGCGCGCACCGCGTCGGCGGGGATCGGGGTGGTGAAGACACCTCGCGCCGTGCCCGCCCGCACCGTGTCGAGCAGCATGTGTTCCAGGTAGTCGCGCAGCGCCACGTAACGGGCCCGGTTGGCGGGTTCCAGGCTGCGGATCTCGGTGTCCAGGAAGGCCAGGCCCTTGCGGTGGGCCATGTAGAGCACGATCGCCTCGATCATGGCGCAGAAGCGGGCCCGCGGATCGTCACCCGCTTCGGCGGCGGCGGCCCGGCAGCGGTCGAGGACGTCCTTCATCGACGTCTCGAGGAGCGTCGCGAGCAGCGCCTGCTTGTTCTCGTAGTGGTAGTAGAGCGCGGGTACGGTGACGCCCACCCGGGCGGCGATGTCCCGCACCGAAGTGCCGTGGTAGCCGTGCTCGTTGAACGCCTCCATCGCGTGCAGGAGGATCGGGTGCAGGTCGAGCGGACCGTAGGCGCGCCAGTGCGGCGCGGCGGTGACCTCTGGGCTCGGCTGCGTGCTCAATCGTGCTCCTCCTGTGCGTGTCCGGCGGGGACATCGTAAGCCCGCAGGACCCGCGGCGCGCCCGTCGCGGCACTTATCGCTCGTTCAGTGTTTTCGGTTACGGCCGTGGCAAGTGGCCGCGTCACGACCATTGACCGCTCAAGGGAACCCCTCCTACCTTCTTAGCGACCGCTAAGTATGTCTGCGTGTCCCACCGGTGTGCCGACCCCGCTCCACCCGATTCCGCCAGGAGGCGTCATGACATCAGCCCCGCGCACCGAGGGGGAACGAACGGCGGAGCAGACGCTGCCGCTGCTCCTGGAACGCAACGCCCGCCGGTATCCGGACCTGCCCGCCCTGTCCTGGCGCGACCCGCACGGCGAAGGTGCCGACGACGACGGCGGCCGCACCACTCTCACCTGGTCCCAGGTCAGGGAGCACACCACCCGTCTCGCGGCGGGCTACGCGGCGCTCGGCGTCGGCCGCGGCGACCACGTGCTGCTGATGATGCCCAACAGACCCGAGCACTGGCTGTCCGACCTCGCCCTGGTGCGGCTCGGCGCCGTACCGGTCAGCGTCTACGGCACCTCCGCGCCGGCCCAGATCGCGCACATCGCCCGCAACTGCCGGGCGGCGCTGGCCGTGGTGGCGGGCGCCGCCCAGGCGGAGGTCTGGGCGCCGCTCCTGGACGACGCCGGCACACCGCTGACCCGGCTCGTGGTCGTGGAGCCGGGCGAGGAGGGCCCGCACCTCCCGTACGCGGCGCTGCACCGCGAGCCGGTGCCGGAGCGGTTCGCGAAGGTGCTGGACGCGGCGCACCCCGACGACCCGCTGACCGTCGTCTACACCTCCGGCACCACCGGGGAGCCCAAGGGCGTGGTGCTGACCCACCGGCAGGTGCTGGCGAACGCCCTGGCACTGGACGACGTGGTGGAACTGCCGCCGCACGTCGAGCACATCTGCTACCTGCCGCTCGCGCACATCGCGGAGCGGATGCTCGGCATCTATCTGCCCTGCCACCGCGCCTCCCACGTCCATCTGTGCGCCGATCCGGCCGTCGTCGCCGACGTGGTGCGCGAGGTGCGGCCGCGGCAGTTCTTCGGTGTGCCGAGGATCTGGGAGAAGCTCGCGGCGGCGGTCCGCGCCGGGCTCGCCACGCTGCCGCAGGAGCAGCAGGAGGCCGTCGAGGAGGCGGCGCGGACGGCGCGCGAGCACGTCGGCTTCCGCGAGCGCGGCGAGGAGCCGCCCGCCGAACTGGCGGCCGCGTACGCGGAGTGCCGCGAGCGGGTGCTGCTGCCGCTGCTGGCCGCGGGCGGGCTCGACCGCGTCACCTGGGCGGCCAGCGCCTCCGCGCCGATGCCGCTGGACGTGGTGCGCTTCTGGGCCGGGTTCGGGATCGTCGTCATGGACGCGTGGGGGCTGACCGAGACGACGGGCGTGGCCACCACCAACAGCCCGCGCGCCGGCTTCCGCCTCGGGTCGGTCGGGCGGCCGGTGAAGTCCGTGAGCGTGCGGACGGCGGGGGACGGGGAGCTAGAGGTGCGCGGCGAGTCCGTGTTCGCCGGTTACCTCCGGGAGGACGGTTCGGTGCGTTCCGTGCTGGACGAGGAGGGATGGCTGCGCACGGGCGACGTCGGCCGGATCGACGAGGACGGCTACGTCTGGATCACGGACCGCAAGAAAGAGCTGATCGTCACCTCCACCGGCAAGAACGTCTCCCCGGCCCTGGTGGAGAACGCCCTGAAGGAGCACCCGCTGATCGGCCAGGCGCTGGTGCACGGTGACGGTCACTCGTACCTGGTCGCCCTGCTGGTGCTCGACCCCGACGTGGCGCCCGCCTGGGCCGCCGCGCACGGCGTCCGGACCGGGGACGATCCGGCGGCCCTGGCCGGCCACCCCGACGTGCGGCGCGAGGTGGACCGGGCGGTCGCCGACGCCAACAGCCGCCTCAATCGCACCGAACAGGTCAAGCGGTACCGGCTGCTGTCCGGGGAGTGGGGCCCGGCGACCGGCGAACTCACCCCGTCGCTGAAGATGCGCCGCCGCGTCATCACGGACAAGTACGCGACCGAACTGACGGGCCTGTACGACGACTGAGCGCCGGGTACGTCTCGGCGGCCGTCCGCCGATACAGAAGGGGATACAGATTTACGCATAACGTGTCAGCGTTGCTTCAGGGTGGGTGCCGGTACCGTTGAAGGCACCATGACGACTTCTGCGAACGATTCCCTGCTCGCCCGGGCCATCGCCCGGCCCGAGACGGAGGAAAAGCTGGCCCGGCGGATCCTGGACGCCGCGCTCGAGCAGTTCACGACGTTCGGGCTGCGCCGGTCCTCGGTGGACGACGTGGCCAAGCGGGCCGGCGTCTCGCGGGTGACGGTGTACCGGCGGTTCCAGACCAAGGACGGGCTCGTCGAGGCGTGTCTGCTGCGGGAGGGCAGCCGCTTCTTCCAGAAGCTGGACTCGGCGGTCGCGTCGCTGCCCACGATGGAGGACCGGGTCGTCGAGGGCTTCGTGGTCGTGCTCAGGTACACCAGGGCGCATCCGCTCTTCGGGGGGCTGCTGCGGCTCGAACCCGAAGTGGTCCTGCCGTACCTCACCGTCCAGGGCGGGCCCGCGCTCGCCGCCGCCACCGACTATCTGGCGGCGCATCTGAGCCGGGCTCAGCAGACCGAGGGCCGTCCCGGCTCCGACTGCCGGCCGGTCGCCGAGCTGATGGTGCGGGTCGCGGTCTCCTTCCTGCTCAACCCGGCCAGCAGCATCGAACTGGACGACGAGGCGCAGGCCCGCGCCTTCGCCCGCCGCTACCTGGCGCCGCTGCTCGACGCCTGACCGGACCCCGCCGGGCGGCCGGTCCGGTGGATGTGCCCGTCGGCGTCCGTCATCGGTGCTCTCAGGAAGAGGCCGGATCCGGGGCCGGGTTCGGGACCTCCTCGGTCAGGGGCTCCAGCGGTCTGCCGTGCGCCCAGTGCGGGCCGAGGTCGTCGAGGGCCCAGCCGAAGGGGTAGCTGCGGGGCTTGGGCCGGTGCGGCCACCGGTCCGGCCGGGGCGGCAGGGCGCGCACCAGCGCGGCGCGGGCCCGCAGCGCACGGTGGACCGCCGTGCGCAGCCGGCGCGGCTGCTCCGGCAGGCCGAGCGCGGTCAGCAGCGGCTCGTCCAGGACCGCCAGTGACGCCCGCGCGGCGTGCGGGCGCAGCGGGCGCGGGTACCAGCCGGTGACCACGCGCAGAGTGGCCGCGGCGACCCGCCGGTTGGCCGGGTCGTAGGCGAACATCTCCTTCTCGTAGGCGTCGTGGAGCTGTTCGAAGCCCGCGTAGTCGGCGGGCAGTCCGGTGATGCCCATCAGCTCGCCCATGCGCCGCCCCACGAGCGCCAGGCTCTCGGTCTCCGCCGCCGAGAGCCGCCGCCAGCCGTACCGGTCGATCCACCGCTTCGGCCCGACCACGGTGGTGGCCAGTACGGGCACCGTGTCGTCGTACCGCTTCTGGCCCGCGCGCTCGAACTCCTTTGTGCGGCCGCGGAGTTGGGAGATGCGGGGTACGCCGTAGTCGCGCAGGAAGGCCACCGACACGCCCTGCGTGTAGTCCCAGGGGAACTCGTACTGGGTGAGCCAGCGGAAGATCTGCTCGTAGTCCTGTCGCGGGTCCAGTCGCTCGATCCGGCGGAGCCGGCTGTAGCGGCCCATGGGATTGCCTCCTGTGTGCTGGCTGTTGGCTGCCTGTCGGGGCCGGCTGTGCGCGCTCAGGCCGCTGAAGCCGACCGTCTCCGCGTCGACCAGCACCTGGCCCGCCTCCACCGCGGTGACCGACAGTTCGGGGAGCTGTACGGCGATGGGCAGGTTGGCCGGCACGACGTCGGCGCCGATGCAGATGCGCGGGGTGCCGACGCCGATGAAGGGGATGGTTATGGAGCCCGTGAGCTGGGTGACGTCGATGTCGACCTGGGGGATGTCCAGGTCGACATCGATCGTCTGCGCCTGGCCGCCGGTCTCCAGACGGAAGGCGTAGTCGTCCGCGACCAGCCGGTCCGCGTGCACCCACAGCACCTTGAGCCGCCCGCCGCCGGCTGTCTTGAGGTAGGTGGCGCCGTGGACGACGGCCCCGTAGGCGGTCAGGGAGTCGGCGCCGACGTCCGGGTAGACGGTGTTGACCTGGTACGTCGCGCGGGGGCGGCCCGGCTGGTCGCCCACGACGACCGGCGGGCGCAGCGCCGTCAGGTCGCCCGGGTCCTCGGGCAGTTCACCGGGCTCGGCCTCCTCGGGGTTCGGCAGTCCCCCGGTGTCGACGCCGGTGAGGCAGGGGAGGGTGACCTGCGGGGCCTCGGCGCCGCCGCCCGCCTCGTCCTTGCCGCCCGCCTCGTCCTGGGGGGTCGCTTCCCGCTCCTGTTCGTTCTCCTCGCTCCGGTCGTCCGTGCCGTCCGGATCGGGAGCCGGGCTCGGCCCGGGGGCGGGCGTGGCGCTCGGCTCCGTCTCCCGGGGCCAGGTGAGCGTCGGCCAGGCGGTCGGCCAGGGCAGCGGGGAGAGATCGGTGCCCGGTGCGGCCGTGGCGGTGCCGGCGGCGGTCGGCAGGGCGGCCGCCGCCAGCACCGTGCTCAGGGCGAAGAGGACCGCGCCCCGCACCCGGCCGAGACGCGTGCGGCCGTGGCGCGTACCGCTGCGGCGCGTACCGCTGCGGCGCGCACCGTCGCGGGGCGGGCCGGAACGGCGCGGGCCGGAACGGGTGCGGTCCTCAAGGGCTTTTGGGAGGCTGAGCTCCTCCTCCGCGGGTACGTCGTCGCCCATGCCACCCGCGTGGCCCGCGTGGTTCATGTCACCCGCGTGGCCCGCGTCCCCGTCCCCCCTCCCGCCGGCCGGCTTCGGCAGCCAGCCGAACGCCATGGAGGATGAAGAACTCTGTCGTCCGCACCCGCAACGGCACCCTGCCCGCCGACTGCCAGCCCACCGTCGAGACCCCGTACATGCAGTCCGTGCCGTGGATGCTGGGCCTGGACGGCAATGTGCGCGCCACCAACCTCGTCGGCAGGAACAGCAGAGCGACCTACCTGAACTCCACGGTCTTCTCGAAAGACCTGGGGCGCCCTGTCGGTGGAGGGCGGCAGCGGGCTGAGGCTGACGGCGGTCAACAGCCACTTCGGCAGCACCGGCGCGTACGGCTACGGCACCTACGCCATCGGCGACGCCACCGTCCGCGTCCTCGGCTCCCGGCTCGACGTCGGCAGCTACGCCACCAGCATCGCCGGGCCCGCCGCGGTCGTGCACTACGGCGACAGCACCCGCGACGCCGTGGCCGCGCTCGATGCCGAGCTGGAACTCGGCCTGTCCAAGGCCGAGCGGAAGGCGCTGCCGGTGCGCAGCACGGTCGTGAACTCGGGCCATTTCGGCTACATGTTCTTCGGCGCGGGGCAGCTCACCCTGGACGGCGGCACGGTCGTCAACTCCGAGCGCGCCGCCTTCCTCAACAAGGGCCAGCAGACCGCGATCACCGTCTACGGCTCGAAGGGCGCCCGGCTCAACCCGCGGGACGGGATCGTCCTCCAGATGATCGAGCTGGACGACCCGGGCCCGGTCAGCGTCGACGGCAAGATGCTCAACACCGGCGTCTACACCGAGCCCACCGGTGCCCCCGAGAAGGACACCTCCTTCGACGTCACCGCCGCGCACACCACCGACGGAGCGGCCACCTTCACCTCCATCGACCTCGACGGCGACTTCTGCAACGGCATGCGCACCGGCAAGAACATGGTGCTCACCTTCGAGGACTCCACGGTGACGGGCGTCATCACGGCGTCCACGGCCGAGCACCGGGTGCCGTCCATCGACGCGTCCCTCTTCTCCGAGCTGGGCATCGTCACCAACACCGCGGAGGCCGCCGTGAACAACGGCGTGGTCGTCCGGCTGGACGGCGGCTCCGTCTGGACCGTCACCGGCACCTCGTACCTGACCTCGCTCACCCTCGCCGCCGACGCCGCCGTACGGGCCCCGCGCGGAAGGAAGCTGACGGCCACGGTCGACGGCACGGCCACGGCCCTGACCCCGGGGGTCTCCTGCACCGGTGCCATCAAGCTCACCGTGGCGTGAGGTGCGAGACGGAGACACATGGAGGGTTGGAGAGTCAATTAGCTTAGGCTAACCTTCCTGTGTGTCGAGAAACCCGAGGCTGATGCCCAAGCACCCCGAGCTGTTCCGCTGCCGGGTCGTGCGCAGCGAGCGCCTGTCACCGTCGATCCAGCGGGTCACGGTGACCGGTCCGGACCTCGCCGCGTTCCCGTGGCAGGGCTACGACCACTGGTTCCGCCTGTTCCTGCGCAAACCCCACCAGGCGGGCTTCGTCCTGCCGGAGATCTCCGGGTCGACCTGGTACAAGGGCTTCCTCGCGATCCCGGAGGACGTGCGGCCGCACTGCGCCAACTACACCGTGGCGGACTACCGCCGCGCGAGCGCCGAACTCGACATCGACTTCGTCGTGCACTGCGGTCCGGACGGCGAGGCGGAGGGCGCCGCGGCGATCTGGGCCTGCGCGGTCGCCCCGGGTGAGGAACTCGCCCTGCTCGACCAGGGGTTGCTGTTCGAGTGTCCGGACGACGCCTCCGACGTCCTGGTCGTGGCCGACGAGAGCGGACTGCCGGCCACCTGCGGCATCCTCAGGTCGCTCCCGCGCGACATCGTCGGCCGGGTCATCCAGGAGGTGCCCACGGCGGCCGACCGGCGTGAACTCGACGCACCGGCCGGGGTCACCGTGACCTGGGTGGTGCGCGAGGACACCGCGGCGGTGCCCGGTGCGGCGGCGCTGGCCGAGCTGCGCCGGCACGTCCCCGCCGGTGAGTCGGGCTACGCCTTCGTCGTCGGGGAATCGGGACTCGCCACGGAGGGCCGCCGGCATCTGCACCGGGCCGGGCTCCCCAAGACGCGCATCACCTTCTCCGGCTTCTGGCGGCGCGAGGTGCGCGAGGTGCGCGAGGTGCGTGAGGTGCGCGAGCAGGCCGCGGCGGCCTGAGTCCCCGCGCTCACTCACCCTGGCCGAACGTTCAGGCAGGAGGACCGGTGTTCTCCGCAGCGGTGCCGAGTACCGGCGGCGCTCCGGTCTCCGGCCCGCCCCAGCAGGTGTCGGTGGCGCCGGTGATGATCAGCTTGTCGAGCGCCGCCGCGTGCTCGTCCGTCTCCAGAACCGGCACCGCGATGTCGTCGACCGCCTGGCGCAGCTCCGAGCGCCTGGGGTAGTGCGGCGACGGCTCGCCGCTCGCCCGCGGCTTCAGGAGGGTGAACCAGACGGTCTTGCCGACGGCGGTGGGACGGGTGCCCCAGGCGTCGGCGAGCGTCTCGACGAGCATCAGCCCGCGTCCGTTCTCCTCGGCGGTGTCCGCCAGCCGGGCCTGCGGGCGCGGGATGCTGTGGTCGCCGATCTCCACGCCCAGCTCCCTCGCGCTGTGCCACACCCGTACGTCGAGCGGACCCCGCGCGTGGCAGACCGCGTTGGACAGCAGCTCCGAGGCCAGCAGCAGGGCGGTGTCGGCCAGCGCGCCGAGCTGCCACGACCGCAGCAGCCGGCCGAGGAAGCGCCGTCCGGCGGGCACCGAGGCCGGCTCGGTGGTCAGCGTCGTCCCGGCGGTGGCCAGCGGGGCGGTGGGGAAGCCGACGAGCAGCAGGGTGATGTCGTCGGCGTAGGTGACCTGGTCCGGCAGCAGCGTGCACAGCACCTGGTCGGCGGCGGCCTCCAGGCCCTGGCCCGAGGCGAAGGCCGTGTGCAGGGTGGCGGCCAGCAGCTCGAGCTGGGTGTCGAGGTCACTGCTCGACGTCTCCACCAGCCCGTCGGTGTACAGGGCCAGGGTCGCGTCGGCCGGGAGGGAGAGGCGGACCTGCTGGTGCGGCACCCCGCCCACGCCCAGCGGCACATTGGTCGGCACGGGCAGCCGGTCGACCGTCCCGTCCGAGGCGATGTGGAACACGGGCAGATGGCCCGCCGAACACACCGTCACCTCGCCCCTGCCGGGGTCGGCCTCCAGATAGACGCAGGTGACGAACTGCTCGGGCAGGCTGTGCGTGAACGCGTTCAGCGCCTTCATCAGCTCGGCCGGCGGCAGCCCCGCCACGGCCAGGGCGCGGGCCGCCGAACGGAGCTGCCCCATGACCACGGCCGCGTCGAGGCCGCGCCCCATCACGTCGCCGACGAACACCCCGACCCGCCCGGCCCCGAGGTCGATCACGTCCAGCCAGTCCCCGCCCACGCCCTGGCCCTGGGTCGAGGGCAGATAGCGGCTGGCGGCCAGCACGCCCGGCACCTGCTGGGAGATGCCCATCAGATGGAGCGCCAGGGCGATGTGGCGCTGCTGCGCGTGCAGCGCGGCCAGTTCCGCGTCGGCCTGTTTGCGTTCGGTGATGTCGCGGGTGATGGAGCAGGCGCCGATGACGGTGCCGTTGTCCTGGCGGATGGGCCAGAGGGTGACGTCGACGTCGAGGACGCGGCCGTCGCTGGTGGTGCGCTGGGTCTCGTAGTGTTCGATGCGTTCGCCGCGGCCGATGCGTCGCAGGAGG
>NZ_JBHWHV010000002.1:0-62828 GCF_042732375.1 Streptomyces sp. NPDC059785 | reverse complement strand
CAGGCTTCCTCGTCCTGGAGGCCGTGGGGGATGAGCATGCCGATGTGGCGGCCGACGGCGTCCTGTGCGGGGTAGCCGTAGAGGCGGTGCGCGGCGGCGTTCCAGAAGGTGATGGTCCCGTCGAGGGCCTTGGTCAGGATGGCGTCCGTGGACGACTCAACGATCATCGCGAGTTCGGCGACCCGCGCGTCGGCCTGTTTGCGTTCGGTGATGTCGCGGGTGATGGCGCAGACGCCGGCGACGGTGCCGTTGCCGTGGTGGATGGGGAAGAAGGTGATGTCGACGTCGAGGACGCGGCCTTCGCTGGTGGTGCGCTGGGTCTCGTGGTGTTCGATGCGTTCGCCGCGGCCGGTGCGTCGCCGAAGGCAGGCTTCCTCGTCCTGGAGGCCGTGGGGGATGAGCATGCCGATGTGGCGGCCGACGGCGTCCTGTGCGGGGTAGCCGTAGAGGCGGTGCGCGGCCGCGTTCCAGAAGGCGATGGTCCCGTCGAGCGACTTGACGAGAATGGCGTCCTGGGACGACTCCACCAGTTCCCGGAACAGGGCCTCCTCGTCCGTGGCGCCCTGCACTGCCTTCACCGGCATAGCGTCCCTCGCTTCGTGTACCGCACCGGCACGCGCGAGGCGGACCGGTGCGCTCCCCAGGGAGGCGACCGCGACCGGCCGTTGTCTCCGCTGATGCCGGACATTGCAGCACATCGGACACCACGCCAAAGCAATCCGCCCGCTTTTGTCACCCCCGCGTCGCTTCAGGTCCGTTCCTGGGCCGGACCTGTCCGTGAACGGTGTTTCCGAAGGGGTCGGAGGTTCCGGCGAGGGGAGAACGGACGGTGGGCCGGGGGCTTTGCGCAGGGGCGCTCAGGGCCGTTCCCGCGGGCGGCGCCGGCCCGTCGGCAGTGCGACGGGCCGCGGCCCCGGCACCACGGCGTTGGCGACCGTACCGACGCCTTCGACGGTGAGGGTGACGGTGTCGCCGGGCCGCAGCGGCGGCGGGGTGCGCTCGCCGCCGAGGCCCCACAGTTCGGCGAGACAGCCGCCGTTGCCGCAGGTGCCGGAGCCGAGCACGTCGCCGGGGACGACGCGGGTGCCGCGCGAGGCGTAGGCGGTCATCTCCTCGAAGGTCCAGCTCATGTTGGACAGCAGGTCCTCGCCGACCACCTCCCCGTTGACCTCGGCCCGCAGCGCCAGGCGCAGGAAGCCGTCCGGGTCGCGGTACGGCTCCAGTTCGTCGGCGGTGACGAGGTACGGGCCGAGGGTGGTGGCGGTGTCCTTGCCCTTGCAGGGGCCGAGGCCGACCCTCATCTCGGCGGACTGGAGGTCGCGGGCGGACCAGTCGTTGAACACGGTGTAGCCGACGATGTGGTCACGGGCCTGCTCCGGGGTGAGGTCGCGGCCCTCGAGGCCGATGACGGCGCCGACCTCCAGCTCGAAGTCGAGGGCGTCCGAGCCCGGCGGTACGGGGATGTCGTCGTGCGGCCCGAACACCGCGTGCGGGTTGGTGAAGTAGAACGTCGGCGCCGCGTACCACTGCTCCGGTACGCCCGCGGCACCGTCGACGGACCGCCGTACGCCTTCGACGTGTTCCTCGAAGGTGACGAAGTCGCGGATCGACGCGGGCCGGAGCGGGGGCAGCAGCCGCACCTCGGTCACGTGCGGGCCCGGCGGCACGCCGCGCGCGGCGGCACCGGCGTCGAGCAGGGCGGGCAGCCCGCCGCCGCCGTCGAGGAGTTCGTTGAGCGTCCCGATCCCGGGCAGGGGGCGGAGGATGCCGTCCTGCCCGACGGCGGCGACGTGGGTCCGGTGGTCGTGGACATAGCTTGCGAAGCGCATGCGGGGTTCTCCGGAGGGCGGGTGCGGATCAGACCGGCGGGGCGACGAACACACCGCGGTCGACGTCGTTGAACGACTCCTTCGCGACCAGTTCGTTCATCGGGTTGGCGGTGCCCCACTGGTCGGTGACCTCGGGCCGCGAGAAATCGTAGACGTGCGGGTGCCAGGTGTCCTCGTCCAGGCACTCCAGCTCGGTGGTGTACTCGACGGTGTTGCCGTGCGGGTCGAGGAAGTACGTGAAGGTGTTGTCGCCCGCCATGTGCCGGCCCGGACCCCAGATCTTGCGGAAGCCCGCCCGCATCACCCGGCCCGAACCGCGCATGTACTCGTCCAGGCCGCGCATCTCGAAGGAGACGTGGTGCAGCGCGGTGTGCGGGCCCTGGGCGATGGCCATCGAGTGGTGCTGGTTGCTGATCCGACACGGCCACGCTGCTCAGCGCGAGCGACGGCCTGTTCATGCCGCACGGCATCATCAGCGACTTTCCCGCCACCGACCTGTACGAGGACCGCTGGGTCTACCTCGTCGCGGACGACCACCCCGAGGTCCGTGACCGGATCACCCACGAGGACCTGGCCCGGCTGCCGTGGGTGACCTACCAGCGCACCTACGACGCGCCCGCCGTGCGCCAGCTCGGCATGCTCGGCATCGAGCCGCGCGTCGAGGTCTCCGTCGACAGCTTCCAGCTGCTGCCGCTCATGGTCGCCGGGACCCGGCGGGTGGCCCTCGTCCAGGAGCGGCTGGCGAAGCGGTTCGCGGGGCACGCGGCCGGCAGCGGCGTCCGGGTACTGCCGCCCCCGTACGAGGCGGTGCCGCTGCGGGAGGCGCTGTGGTGGCACCCCGTCCACACCCACGACGCCGCTCACATCTGGCTGCGGGAGCAGTCGCTGCGGGTGGCGGAAAGGCTCACGGACGCGGGCTGAGCGCCGCCCGCGCCGACGGGGGTGTCCCGGGCCGGCGGTCACACGGTGATGGTCTTGTACTCGACGTACTGGGCGAGGCCCGTCGCGCCGTACTCGCGGCCGATGCCGCTGGCCTTGAAGCCGCCGAAGGGGCCGTCGAAGCCGACGGACGCCCCGTTGACGGTGACCGTGCCGGTGCGGATGCGGCGGGCGACCTCCAGGGCGCGGGACTCGTCGGCGGACCACACACCGCCCGACAGGCCGTACTCGGAGTCGTTCGCGATCCGCACCGCGTCGTCGGCGCCCTCGGTGTCGTCGTAGGCGATGACCACCAGGACCGGGCCGAAGATCTCCTCCTGCGCGATCCGCATGGAGTTGTCGACGTCGGCGAAGAGGGTCGGAGTGACGTAGTTGCCCTCCTCCAGGCCCGCCGGGACCTCGGGACCGCCGGTGACCAGGCGGGCGCCCTCCTCGACACCGAGCCGGATGTAGTCGCGGACCCGCTGCTGCTGGTCGCGGCGGATCATCGGGCCGATGAAGGTGTCCGGGTCGTCGGGGGCGCCGACCTTCAGTGACTCCATCAGCTCCTTCAGCGCCGTGACGACCTCCTCGTAGCGGCTGCGCGGTGCGAGGATCCGGGTCTGCGCGATGCACGACTCGCCGTTGTTCAGCAGCGACTGGAACTTCAGGCCCCGTACCACCGCGCCGAGGTCGGCGTCCGGCAGGATCACCGCGGCGGACTTGCCGCCCAGTTCGAGGCTGACCCGCTTGAGCTGCTCGCCCGCGATGGCGGCGATCCGGCGCCCCGCCCGGGTCGAACCGGTGAACGCGATCTTGTCGACGTCCGGATGCGACACCAGGTACTCACTGGTCTCCCGGTCGGCGGGCAGCACGCTGATCACGCCCTCGGGCAGGCCCACCCGTTCGAGCAGTTTGGCGAGGAGGCCCATGCTGAGCGAGTTCTCCGGCGACACCTTCAGCACCACCGAGTTCCCGGCGAGCAGCGCCGGGATGATCTTCGCGGTGGCCGACGAGAACGGCGAGTTCCACGGGATCACCGCGGCCACCACGCCCACCGCCTCCCGGCGCACCACACTGCGCACGCGGGAGCCGGGGTCCGAGGGGACGAGGGTCTCCTCCCAGCCGAACTCCTCGGCCGCCTTGAGGTAGGCGTTCGCCTGCCGGGTCAGACCGGGCTGACCGGCCAGCGTGAACCAGCCCGCCGAACCGTTCTCCGCGGAGATCAGCTCCGCGATCCGCTCCGCGTTCTCCTCCCGCAGCGCGTTGAACCGCCGCAGCACCGCGACGCGTTCCGCGGGCGCCGTACGCCGCCACGTCCCGTCCTCGAAGGCGGCGCGCGCCGCGGCCACCGCGCGGTCCACATCGGCCGGCAGCGCCTGGGCGGCGCGGCCGAGCACGCCGCCGTCGTGCGGGGAGCGGATGTCGAGGAGCTCCGCGGAGCTCGGCGCCGTCCAGGAACTCGCGATGAAGAGCCGGTCGTAGGTGGTCATTTCGCTCTCTCCTCAGTGTCCGCAGTGATGGTCGAGCGGCAATGGGGTGGCAGTACCGCCCCTATCTGTCACTTAACTGTAGCACTTACTGTCGCGGAAGACGCGCTCGTGAGGCAGTAATGGACGCAGATTCCACAGTCGCAGGTACGCTGGGTGCTGTGAGAGCCGACGCAGCACGCAATCTCGAAGCCGTCCTGACCACCGGGGCGCGCATGCTCGCCGCCGACCCGGGCGCGAGCATCGCGAGCATCGCCGCCGAGGCGGGAGTGGACCGGCGCACCGTCTACCGGCGGTTCGCCTCCCGCGAGGACCTCCTCGCGGCCATCTACGCCTCCCGCCTGGAGGCCATCGAGCGGGCCGTCGCGGACGCGCGGCTGCGCGAGGCGCCCGTCGCCGTCGCCCTGCACCGCTACGTCGAGAACATCATCACGGTCAACCGCACCTGGCCCGTGGACCTCGCCCGGATGCTGGCCGACGACGAGGTCCGCGCACGGCGGGACGCGTCCGCCCGGGAGGTCGACGCGTTCCTGCGCCGCGCCGTGGACGAGGGACTGCTGCGCTCCGGCCAGCCGGCGGGCTGGGCGAGCGCGCTGCTTCCGCAGCTCATGCACCTGGTCTCACGCCAGCTGCCCGACCTCGGCGCCGCGCGGGCGGCGGACGTCGTCGTCGACACCCTGCTGCACGGCCTGGGCGCACACTGACACGGGCCCGCCCCCGCGGCATGCGGCAGGGGCGGGCCCGTTTTCAGTGTGCGCCTGGTGAGCGCTACTTCCGGCGCTTGACGTACAGGCGGTTGCCCTTGGGGCCGGTCCACTCCAGGCGTACGACACCGGGGACGGCGGCGTCGCCGACGCGCGAGGAGTTGGCGTAGTAGCCGAAGGCCGGGTTGAGGAAGTACGTCGCCCACAGATCGCCCTTGTGGTCGACGAAGAAGTTGTTGTGGCCCGCCGCGACACCGGCGGTGTACCGCTCGGAGTACGGACCCTCGAACTTGTCCGCCACCGCCACGATCGCGTCGTACTGGTACTGCACCCGCCCGCTGGCCGCCACGTCGTAGGCGTGGCGCGTGGTGCCGTCGGAGTTGATGGACGACCGGTCCCACGCGGCGTGCACGAGGAAGTACTTGCCGCCGTACTTGAACACGTACGCGCCTTCGAGGTACGGCTCCGGCGAGTAGGGCGTCTGCTGGAAGGTGGGGAGGTTCGCCGGCGTGACGAGGTTCTCCATGTCGTCGGTGAACTTCGCGTACAGGTTGTTGTGCAGCACCAGCCACGCGTCGTCGCCCTCGGTGTAGAGGCCGCCGTCGATGTGGAAGTAGGCGCCCGGCTCGATGAAGCTCGGACCGCCGATGAACGACTCGCCGAACGGCTTCTCCAGGCTGCCCTCGATGAGCCGGTAGGGCCCCTCGACCCCGCCCTCGCTCACCAGCATGAACGAGCCGACCTTCTTGGAGTAGTCGCCGGTGCACGCGACGATGTACCACTTGCCGCGGAAGTAGTGCAGCTCAGGGGCCCAGGCGTGACCGCGCTTGCCGTACGTGGCGTCGGTCCAGTACTCCTGCCAGGGGGCGACGACCGTGCGGTCGGCGGTGTTCTCGTCGACGAACTCCGGCGACCACACCTTGCCCTTCTCCGCGTTCGGCCGGATGCCGGTGGTGTCGGCCAGTCTCCAGGGGCCCTCGAGCGAGCGGGCCGTCCACACGAAGATGCCGTCGTTCCACGGGCCCGCCGCGTCGAGCCCCGGCACGCGGGTGGTGCCGGTGGCCACGTAGAGCGGACGGCCGTCGACGACGAAGCAGTTGACGTAGGTGTCGCGTATCCACACCTTGCCGCGTTCCTTGTCACGGGGGCGCAGTTCGAGCGGCAGGACGAAGGAGTTGTCCTCGCGCGGCCACAGATCGAGATGGTCGTCCGCGAGACCGTACGTGTCCGGATCGGGCCAGTTGGCCGGGTACCGCCCCTTCGAAGCGGACGCGGAGGACGCGGACGACGCGGAGGACTTCGCCGGGACCGCCTGGGACGGGGCCGCCTGCGCGGTGGCGGCGGGCAGCGCCGCCGCCGCGCCCAGACCGGCGGCACCGGCCAGCAGGGACCGTCGTCCGACACTCGGCGTGTGCTCGCTACTGCTCATGGGTCACGTACTCCTCAATCTGTTCAGGTGCGGGTGCCCTGCCTGTGAGAGGGCAGGCAGGGGTGAGTGAGGCGGGTGTGTCCAGGGGATGGTGGCCGTCCTCTGCACGGGACGGCCGCTTCCGGGCCGTACGCCGTACGGAGCCGGGCCGGCCCGGGGGTTACGACGTGGTCGCCGCGGTCAGCAACTCCGCGGCGACGTCGTACAGAGGCGTCCAGAACGGGCCGGAGCCGCGCGGCGGTTCGGGTACGAGCCTTCCGTGGCCCGCCTGAGGTGGGCCGAAGGGCCGTCCTGGAATGGCATGTTCCCCAGCATGCGAGGGCCCGCCGATTTTCGTCAACACACCGGATAATTAATCCGGTGTGTCATCCGCGCGGGCGGCCCGAAGCGGTCCGCCACCGCACCCGCACCCCTACGACCGGCGCTGTTCGCGCAGGTCGCCCGCCTTGACGCCGACCAGCAGGAGCAGGACGGCGAGGGCGCGGCGGCGAGGTGGTCGTGGGCGTCCGGACACGGCCTGTGACCACGGCTTCCGTGCCGCGAACTGGGTGCCGGAGCACGCAAGTTGTTGTGGCAAGCTGTCGGCAGCCGATCGCGGGAGGGGCCGTGGTGGTCGCCGAGAGGAGCGCAGTGTGAGACAGGACGGTTTCCGCCCCGAGGAGATCGACACCAGCAGGCCGCACCCCGCGCGGATCTACGACTACCTGCTGGGCGGCAAGGACAACTACGAGGTCGACCAGCGGGCAGGCGACGAACTCGCCGAGGCCGCGCCCGAGGTACGGATCGGCCTCCAGGCCAACCGCGCGTTCCTCCAGCGCGCCGTCCGCTACGTCGTCGGTCACGGGGTCCGCCAGATCCTCGACATCGGCACTGGCCTGCCCACCTCCCCGAACGTCCACGAGGTCGCCCAGGAAGTGGCGCCGGACGTGCGCGTCGCCTACGTCGACAACGACCCGATCGTGAAGGTCCACGGCGACGCGCTGCTCAGCCGCTTCGGCACGACCGGCATCGTGCTGGGAGACGTGCGCGACCCGCAGGCCATCCTGGACGACCCGGAGGTCCGGGAGATCATCGACTTCGGGCAGCCGGTCGCCGTACTGCTCGTCGCCCTCCTGCACTTCCTCACCGAGGCGGAGAAGCCCGAGGACGTGGTCGCCACCCTGCACGAGGCGCTGCCGGCCGGCAGCTACCTGGTGCTCTCGCACGCCACGGGCGACTTCGCCGACCGCACCGACGCCCAGGCCATCTACTGCCGGGCCACCGCCACCCTCAACCTGCGCGCCCGCGCGGAGATCGAGCGCTTCTTCGCCGGTTTCGAACTCGTCGAACCCGGCCTCGCCCAGGCCCCGTTCTGGCGCCCGGACGGCCCCCCGCCGCCGCGCTCGGAGGAGATCGGCTTCTACGGAGGCGTGGCCCGCAAGACCGCCTGACCACGGCCCGGCCGGGGTGATCCCTCCTATGCTGGCCGGGTGAGACTCGACGGGGTCGGTCTGCGCTACGGGTGGCGTGGGCCGTGGGTGCTGCGCGACGTGCGTCTGGAACTGCCGCCCGGGCAACTGGTGCGGGCGCAGGGCGGCAACGGCTGCGGCAAGTCGACGCTGCTGCGGGTGGTCGCGGGCACGGCCCGGCCGGACCGGGGACGGGTACTCGGACGGCCGGCGCGCACCGCCTACGTACCGGAGCGGTTCCCGCCCGCGCTGCCCTTCACCGCGCTCGAATACCTGCGGCTCATGGGGCGGGTGCACGGGCTGCCCGGCGGGGAGACGGAGCGGCGCGCGGCGCGGCTGCTGGCCCGGTTCGGCGCCGAGGCGCACGCGGACCGGCCGCTGGCCCGGCTCTCCAAGGGGACGTGCCAGAAGGTGGCGGTCGTGCAGGCGCTGCTCGCCGAACCCGCGCTGCTGGTACTGGACGAGGCGTGGACGGGCCTGGACACCGCGTCGCGGGCCGCCCTGGACGAGGCGGTGGAGCAGCGGGTCGCCCAGGGCGCGACCGTCGTCTTCGTCGACCACGATCCTGCCCGGCTCGCGGACCGTACCGACCTGCGGTGGGCCGTCGGCGGCGGCACGGTGACCGTGACCCGGCAGGCCGCCCCCGCCGCGCCGGTACGGATCGACTGCACGGGAGCCGAGGGCGGGCCGGACGGCCTGTCGGCCCTGCCGGGCGTGCGGGCGGTGCGCGTCCTCGCGGACGGCAGCGTACGGCTGGAGACGGACGAGACCCACTCCGACGCGTTGCTCCGCACCCTGCTCACCGAACCGGGGGTCCACATCCGCCGGGTGAGCGGAGCCGAGGACGGGGTGGGCGGAGCCGAGCCGGGGACCTACGCGGACGGGGTGGACGGAGCCGAGCCGGGGACGCACACGGACGCGTCGGGAGGGGAGGACCGGTGATGGCCCTGTTCCGTTACTACGCTGTCCTCCTCCTGCGCTCCCAGCGCTGGCTCCCGCCCGTGCTGCTCTACGTGGGGCTGCTGGCTGTCTCGCTGGACGGCCAGTCGGAGCTGGGCAGTCAACTCGGCTGGAACGCGGCCGCGTTGGTGCCCGTGCTCGCCTGGCTCACCCGTTCGCTGCTCGCGGCGGAACCGCCCGCTGCCCGCGCCTGCCTCGCCGCCGCGACCGGCACCCGGCGCCCGCACCGCGCCGCGCTCGCCGTCCCGCTGGCCGCAGGGCTGCCGCTCGTTCTGCTCGCGGCGGCGGTCACCCTGCTGGTCTGCCCGGCGCCCACGGGCGCCCCGACGGCGGTCGTGCTCGGCGACGGACTGGCCGCCGGTCTGGTCTGCGCGCTGACCGGCAGCGCGCTCGGCGCGGCAGGCAGCCCGCCGCTGGTGCGTACGACGGCGGGCGGGGCGCTGGCGCTGATCACCGGCTCGGTGCTGCTGCTGGTGCTCTCCGCCTCACCCGCGAACGCCGCCGTCCGTGACGCCTTCTCGTCCGGCGGGACCGGGACCCACTTCCCCCTGCTGCCCCTGCTGGCCGCGCTCCCGCTGACCGCCGTCTGCTGGTGGGCCTCCACCCGGGCGGCCGGCCGGACCGGACCGGCGACCGGCTCGGACGCCGCCTGACGGCGCCGAGGAACGGTTCCGTCCCACCCCGTTGACAAAGCCGATACCTGGTAGAAACCTGTCGCCTCAACGCTGCAAAAAACTGACAGGATCACTTAAATTCTGGATTCTTGACTCACCAGGGAGGCTGTATGAGCACGAGCCTCAGCAAGGGGAGACGCCCCGCCCGGCGGCTGTTCGCCGGGCTGGCGACGGCCGGTCTGCTGGTCGTCGGGCTGCTGCCCGCGGCGGCACACGCCGCGGACCCCGAGAAGACCGCGGATCCCGGGAAGACCGCGAACGCCGCGAGCGGCGCGAACGCCGCCGCCGAAGCGACGAACCTTGCGCTCGGCAGACCGGTCACGACCAGCGGAGCGCACGGCTCCTACCCGGCGTCCAACGTCACCGACGGCAGCCAGGCGTCCTACTGGGAGGGCCCCGCGGGCGCGTTCCCGCAGTGGGTGCGGATCGACCTCGGCAGCACGGTCGACCTGACCAAGGTGGTGCTTAAGCTCCCCGCGTCATGGGAGCCCCGCACCGAGACCCTCGCCGTCCAGGGCAGCACGAACGGTACGGACTTCAGCACGCTGTCGGCGTCCGCCGGACGGTCGTTCGCCCCCTCCGCCGCCAACACCGTGGAGGTCGGCGCCGACGCCGAGGCGCGCTACGTGCGCATACAGGTGAGCGCCAACACCGGCTGGAACGCGGCCCAGTTGTCCGAGGTGGAGATCTACGGCGAGGCCGGGGAGACCGACCCCGGTGACCCGCCGCCGGCGGGCACCAACCTGGCCTTGCGCAAGCCCATCGAGGCGTCGTCGGTCACCCAGAACTACGTCGCGGCCAACGCCAACGACGGCAGCACCGGCACCTACTGGGAGGCGGGCGGCCAGTCCTCCACGCTGACCGTCTCCCTCGGCGCCGACGCCGACCTGACCGGCGTCGTCGTCAAGCTGAACCCCGACCCCGCCTGGAGCGCCCGCACCCAGAGCATCCAGGTCCTGGGCCGCAAGGCGGGGGACTCCGCCTTCACCTCGCTGAAGGACCGGGCCGACTACGCCTTCAGCCCGTCCGGCAACAAGAACACGGTGAACATCACCGTCTCCGGTCGGTACGCCGACGTACGTCTGCAATTCTTCGACAACACCGGGCAAGGCGGCGGACAGGTCGCCGAGTTCGAGGTCGTCGGCACCGCCGCGCCCGCCCCCGACCTGACGGTCACCGACCTGTCCTGGTCGCCCGCGGCACCGTCCGAGACGGACCCGGTCACCGTCGATGCCACCGTCCGCAACGCGGGCACCGCCGCCTCGGCCGCGACCACGGTGAACGTCAGCCTCGAAGGCACCGTCGCGGGCACCGCGGACGTCGGCGCGCTCGCCGCGGGCGCGTCCGCGAAGGTCCCCGTCGCGGTCGGCAAGCGCCCCATGGGCAGCTACACCGTCTCCGCCGTCGTCGACCCGTCCGACAAGATCGCCGAACTCGACAACACCAACAACAGCCGCAACGCCGACGCCAAGCTCGTCGTCGGACAGGCCCCGGGCCCCGACCTGGAGGTCGCGGGCATCACCACCAACCCGGCCAGTCCGGCTGTCGGAGCCAAGGTCACCTTCACCGTCGCCGTGCACAACCGCGGCACCACCGCCGTGCCCGCCGGCACCGTCACCCGGCTCACCGTCGGCGACACCACCCTGAACGGCACCACGGGCGCCGTCGCCGCAGGCGGCTCGGAGACGGTCGCCGTCTCCGGCAGCTGGACCGCCACCAGCGGCGGCGCCACCCTCACCGCGACGGCCGACGCCACCGGCACGGTCGCCGAGACCAACGAGAACAACAACACCTACGCCCGCTCCCTGGTCGTCGGACGCGGCGCCGCCGTCCCGTACACCGAGTACGAGGCGGAGGACGCGAAGTACGACGGCACCCTCCTCCAGACCGACGCCCAGCGCACCTTCGGGCACACCAACTTCGCCACCGAGTCCTCGGGCCGCGAGTCGGTACGTCTCAACTCCACAGGCCAGTACGTGGAGTTCACCTCCACCACGCCCTCGAACTCCGTCGTCGTACGGAACTCGATCCCGGACGCGGCGGGCGGCGGCGGCCAGGAGGCGACCCTGAGCCTCTACGCGGACGGCGCGTTCGTGCAGAAGCTGACCCTGTCCTCCAAGCACAGCTGGCTCTACGGCACGACCGACGACCCGGAGGGGCTGACCAACCGGCCCGGCGGCGACGCCCGGCGCCTCTTCGACGAGTCGCACGCGCTGCTCGCCAAGTCCTACCCGGTCGGCACCAAGTTCCGGCTCCAGCGCGACAGCGGTGACACCGCCGCCTTCTACGTCATCGACCTGATCGACCTGGAGCAGGTCGCGGCACCGGTAGCGAAGCCCGCCGACTGCGTGTCCATCACCGAGTACGGGGCCGTGCCGGGCGACGGTCTCGACGACGCGGACGCCATCCAGCGGGCCGTCACCGCCGACCAGAACGGCGACATCCCCTGCGTGTGGATTCCGGCGGGCCAGTGGCGCCAGGAGAAGAAGATCCTGACCGACGACCCGCAGAACCGGGGCCAGTACAACCAGGTCGGCATCCGCGACGTCACCGTCCGCGGCGCCGGGATGTGGCACTCCCAGCTCTACTCGCTCATCCAGCCGCAGGACGCCGGCGGCATCAACCACCCGCACGAGGGCAACTTCGGCTTCGACATCGACGACAACACCAAGATCTCCGACATCGCCATCTTCGGCTCGGGCACCATCCGGGGCGGCGACGGCAACGCCGAGGGCGGCGTCGCGCTCAACGGCCGCTTCGGCAAGAACACCAAGATCAGCAACGTCTGGATCGAGCACGCCAACGTCGCCGCCTGGGTCGGCCGCGATTACTCCAACATCCCCGAACTGTGGGGCCCCGGTGACAACCTGGAGTTCAGCGGCGTCCGCATCCGCGACACCTACGCCGACGGTGTCAACTTCGCCAACGGCACCCGCAACTCCACCGTCTACAACTCCTCGTTCCGCAACACCGGTGACGACTCGATGGCGGTGTGGGCGAGCAAATACGTCAAGGACACCTCGGTCGACATCGGCCACGACAACCACTTCCGCAACAACACCGTGCAACTGCCCTGGCGCGCCAACGGCGTCGCGGTCTACGGCGGTTACGGCAACACGATCGAGGACAACCTGATCTCCGACACCATGAACTACCCGGGGATCATGCTGGCCACCGACCACGACCCGCTGCCCTTCTCGGGCCAGACCCTCATCGCGGGCAACGGTCTGTACCGCACGGGCGGAGCGTTCTGGAACGAGGACCAGGAGTTCGGCGCGATCACCCTGTTCGCGCAGGGCCAGGACATCCCGGGTGTCACGATCCGGGACACGGAGATCCACGACTCGACATACGACGGGATCCAGTTCAAGACGGGCGGCGGCGCGATGCCCGGCGTCCAGATCAGCAACGTCACCATCGACAAGTCGAACAACGGGTCCGGGATCCTCGCGATGAGCGGAGCGCGCGGCAGCGCGACCCTGACGAACGTGACGATCACCGACTCGGCGCAGGGCGACGTCCTCATCGAGCCCGGCTCCCAGTTCGTGATCAACAACGCCGCCGACGTGGCATCGGCGGCATCGGCGGCGTCGGGCGCGACGCGGCGTTCGTCGCGCGACTGACCACGGCCCGGCCGGTCCCCGCCCGCATCCCGCGAGCGGGGACCGGTCCGCGGGCGGGGACCGGTCCTCAGCCGGGGACCGGTCCCCGGTCGGGTATGCCAGGCGCACCTGCCCAAGGGCGCGCGCCCTCACGCTAGGGTGCGCGCGTGAGCCTTTACGTAGTCATAGGTTTCGGGCCCGCCGGGGCCGCCACTGCACGGCTGCTGGCCGAACAGGGGCATTCGGTACGGGTCATCACCAAGTCGGGGCGCGGCCCGGAGCCCGGCATCGAGCACGTCGCACTGGACGCGACGGACACCGGAAGACTGACGGAAGCGGCCGAGGGCGCGGCCGCGATCTACAGCTGTGCCGCACCGCCCTACCACCGCTGGACGAGCGTACTGGAGCCGCTGGCCGCGTCGGCCTGCGCGGCGGCCGAGGCGACCGGAGCCGTCCTGGTCGTGCTGGGCAACCTCTACGGTTACGGCCCCGTGGACGGCCCCCTCACCGAGGAACTGCCGCTCGCGGCCACCGGCCCCAAGGGCCGGGTGCGCGCCGCCGTGTGGGAGCGAGTGCGGGAAGCGCACGAGCAGGGCCGCATCAAGGCGGTCGAGGTGCGGGCCTCGGACTTCTTCGGACCCGGCGTGACCGACGGCGGGCACCTCGCCGCCCGGGCCGTGCCGCCGCTGCTGCGCGGCAAGCCCGTCTCCGTGCTCGGCGACCCGGACGCCCCGCACAGCTGGAGCTACGTCCCCGACGTGGCCAGGGCGCTGGTCGAGGTCACCCACGAGGAGCGGGCCTGGGGCCGCGCCTGGCACATCCCCGGTGAACCTCCGCAGTCCGCCCGGGAGATGACCGGCCGCATGGCCGCGCAGGCGGGCAGGGAACCGGTCGCCGTGCGCGGGCTGCCGCCGGCCGTCCTGGCCGTGGGCTCCCTCTTCTCCCCGCTGCTGCGTGAACTGAAGGAGGTCCGCTACCAGTTCGACCGTCCTTTCGTCGTCGACGCGAGCGCCTACGAAGCCGCGTTCACGGTCCGGGCCACCCCGGTCGACGAGCAGGTCAAGGCGACCGTGGACTGGTGGCGCGAGCGACTGGCCACCGCCGGGTGACGCCCCGGACAGCGAAAGACCTCACCCCAGTGGACGTAGCGGATGCAGCGGGTGCGGCGGGAGTGCGGCACGACGACGTCGCGATCGTCGGAATGGCCTGCCGGTTCCCGGGCGCCCGTAACGTCAACGAGTACTGGCGGCTGCTGACCGACCCGAAGCCGCAGTTCGCCACCGTCCCCGACGCACGCTGGCGCTCCGCCGCCCTGCTCAGCGACAACTTCCGCGACGCGTCCTCCGTCTACACCGACACCATGGCGCTGCTGCCGGACGTGGGCCACTTCGACGCGGCGCACTACGGCATCCCGCCGCGCCGGGCCCGTGCGATGGACCCGCAGCACCGGCTGCTGATCGACCTCGCCCGTGAGGCGATCCAGGACGCGGGGTGGGAGGCCGAGGGCTTCGACCGCGAGGAGACGTCGGTGATCACGGCGCTCACCGAGGGCGGTTACCGCGAGATCAGCACCCTGCACATCCGGCTGCGGCAACTGGCCGGCGGCGAGTTCGGGGCGCGGGCGGCCGACCCGCGGTGGCCGGCGGCGATCCGCGCGGTCGACCAGCTCAACGGCACCTCCGTCGCCGGACTGCTGCTCAACATGGGCCCGAACACGATCAGTTCGGTCCTCGACCTGCACGGCGAGAGCTACGCGCTGGACTCCGCGTGCTCCGGCGGTCTGATGGCCGTCGCCAACGCCGTGTTCGCGCTGCGCTCCGGGCGCTGCCGCATCGCCCTCGCGGGCGGCGCGCAACTGCATCTCACCCCGGACCTCCTGGTGGGCCTGTGCCGGATCGGGGCGATCTCCCGCACCGGCCGGTGCCTGCCGTTCGGCGCGCAGGCCGACGGCTTCGTCCTGGGCGAGGGCGCCGGGATCCTGGTGCTGCGGCCCCTGGCCGACGCGCTGGTATCCGGCGACCGGATCTACGCCGTCGTACGGGGCGTCGGCACCGCCAACGACGGGACCGTGCAGGGCGGCATGCATCCTCAGGCGGCCGGCCAGCTCCGGGCGCTGCGCCGCGCCTACCGGGACGCGGACCTGGACCCCGAGGCGGTGGGCTACCTGGAGGCGCACGGCACCGGGACGACCGTCGGCGACCCGGTCGAGGTCGGCGTCCTGCGCGAACTGCGGGGCGAGCGGGCCGCACCCGCCTACCTGGGCGCGGTGAAGTCGGTGCTCGGACACTCGCTCAACGCCGCGGGCATGGCCGGACTCATCAAGACGGTCCTGGCCGTGCACCGGGGCGTGATACCGCCGCAGCCCGCGTACGACCCGGCCGACCGCGCCGCCCTCGACGCGGCCCGCCTGACCGTCCCGACGACACCGGTCCCCTGGCCGGATCCGGGCGGCCCGCGCCGTGCGGGTGTGAGCGCCTTCGGCTTCGGCGGCACGGGCGTCCACGTGGTGGTGGAGGACTACGCCGCGGCCCGGGACGACGCGGACGCGAACCGCCCGGTTCCGGACGTCGCGGGAGCGGACCGTCCCGCCCCTGACGGCCGGGTTCCGGACGTTGCGGGAGCGGACCGTCCTGCCCCTGAGGGCCCGGTTCCGGACGTTGCGGGAGCGGACCGTCCTGCCCCTGAGGGCCCGGTTCCGGACGTTGCGGGAGCGGACCGTCCTGCCCCTGACGGCCGGGTTCCGGACGTTGCGGGAGCGGACCGTCCTGCCCCTGACGGCCGGGTTCCGGACGTTGCGGGAGCGGACCGTCCCGCCCCTGACCGCCCGGTTCCGGACGGGCGGCGTACGGGCGACGGGCCGTGGCTGCTGGTGCTCAGTGCCGGTGACCGGGGCGGCCTTGCCCGGTACGGCCGGGAGGTCGCCGAGGCCATCGCCGAGGACCGGCTGTCGCCGGCCGCGGTGGCCGGCACCCTGGCCCGCCGGGCGCTTCTCCCCGAACGTCTCGCCCTGGTGGTGCGGGACGCCTCCGACGCCGTGACCAGGCTCACCGCGGCGGCCGACGCCCTCGATGCGGGCCGCACCGGGCACCTCGGCTCCGCGCTGACGGGCACCGCAACCCCGGGCAAACCACCGGAGGCCGCCGTCCCGGCCCCCGGCTCGCTGCCCGTCGAGGCGCGCACCGCCGAGCTGGAGCGGCTCGCGGAACGCGCCGTCACCGGCCCGGGACTGCGCCTGCTGACCGGGCGAATACCCCCGTGCACCCTGCCACCGAGCCCGCTCGCCCCGCGCCACCACTGGGTGGTGGACGAGGCGGGACGCGACGACCCGGACAGCCCTTCCGCCGTAGCCGCTGGACCCGTCCCACCCGCTCCGACCGCCGAGACCGCCGCGACCGCCGTCACCTCCGCCTCCTCCATCGTCTACGAAGAGGTGTCGCGGACAGGTGTCTTCCCCGTCGCCGATCTCGGCGGGGAGCGGGCGCTGGTCACCGATCTCGGCTTCGACTCCCTGATGCTCCAGGAGCTCGAAGTGAACATCGGCAGACGGATACCGGGCTTCCGCACCGACGAGATGTTTTCGCCGACCCTCACCGTCGAACAGCTCGTCGCGCTCGTCGGACCCCACCTCGGAGAGGGGCCGGGCCCCATCGAGCCGGGCCCCATCGAGCCGGGCCCCATCGAGCCGGGCCCCATCGAGCCGGGCCCCATCGAGCCGGGCCCCGCAGCCCAGCCCCAGCCCCTGCCTCCGCCCCCGGAAACCGCTGCCCCCTGGGACCCCGCCAGCGCCCGCGTGGACGACTTCCCCGAGGTGCGGCAGTTCGAGGAGCGGCGCGGCGCGATCGTCGCGAGCGGCGCGGACTTCCCGTACTTCCGGGTCCACCAGGGCAACATCCGCGACACCACCGAGATCGGCGGCCGTTCGTACCTGTCCTTCGGCAGTTACAACTACCTCGGCCTGTCCGGCCACCCGGCGGTCAACGAGGCCGCGCACCGGGCGGTCGAGCGCTACGGCACCTCCGTCTCCGCCAGCCGGATGCTCTCCGGCGAGCGGGATCTGACCGTACGCCTGGAACGGGCGCTCGCGGACTTCCTCGGCGTGGGCGACTGCCTGGCACTGGTGAGCGGCCACGCCACCAATGTCACCGCGATCGGCCACCTCGTCGGCGCGCAGGACCTCGTGCTGCACGACGCGCTCGCGCACGACAGCATCCTCCAGGGCTGCGTCCTGTCCGGCGCGGCGCGGCGCCCGTTCGCGCACAACGACATGGAGCGGCTCGCATACCTGCTGCGGAGCAACCGGTCCCGGTTCAGACGGGTGCTGATCGCCGTCGAGGGCGCCTACAGCATGGACGGCGACCTGGTCGACCTGCCGGCCGTGATCGAGCTGAAGCAGCGGTACGGGGCGCTGCTGATGGTCGACGAGGCGCACAGCATCGGCACGGTGGGCGACAGCGGCCGCGGCGTCGGCGAGTTCTTCGGCGTCGACCGGTCCGGGGTGGACCTGTGGATGGGCACCCTGTCCAAGGCGTTCGCGAGCTGCGGCGGCTACCTCGGCGGCTCGCCCCGGATGGTGTCCTGGCTGCGGCACACGCTGCCCGGCTTCGTCTACAGCGTCGGTCTGACCCCGGCCAACGCGGCTGCCGCGCTGGCCGCCACCGAGTTGATCGTCGCGGAACCGCGCCGGGTGCGCACGCTGCGCCGTAACGCGGAGCTGTTCCTCGGCCTGGCGTCCGCGGCCGGTCTCGCGACGGGCTCCAGCGCGCACACGCCCATCGTGCCGTGTCTGCTCGGCGACTCGGCGCGGACCCTGGCCGTCGCGGACCGGCTCTACGACCGGGGCGTCATCGTCGATCCGATCTTCCACCCCGCCGTGGAGGAGGGGCTGGCGCGGCTGCGGTTCTTCGTCACCAGCGAGCACGGCGAGGACGACATCCGGCGGGCCGTGTCGGTCCTGGCCGAGGAGGTGGGGTCCACCGAGGGGTGAGGATCTGCCGGGGGACGGGGAACCGGGGCGGCGCACGTCAGATCAGCGTGCGTTCTATCCGGCTGAGCAGGGCGTCCTTGCCGGACCCCGGGCCGTCCGGGGCCACCCGGTCCGGTGGCGCGTCCTGCGCCTCCCGGCCGCCGCCCACCCGTTGGGAGAGCAGATAGGCGATGATCTCGGCTTCCTGTTCCTGGACGTCGTCGTAGGTCGCGCGCAGGAGCATGTCGCGCACGAGGTCGGGGTCGAGGTTGGGGAAGAGCAGGCGGGCGCTCGCCTCGTCCAGCCAGCCCGCCCCGCGGTGGCAGCAGATGATGTGACCCAGCTCGTGCAAGATGATGTGCTCCTGATGCGCGCTGGTGGTGTTGGCGTCGTAGAAGATGAGGTCTTCGTCGCGCGCGGCAACCCACATGCCGCACGGGTGCGAGGCGGGCATCGGCATCGGGACGAGGGTGATCGGCCGCCCGCGGCTCTCGCCCAGATAGCGGCAGAGTTCGGCGACGTCGGCGACCTCGGGCAGCTCCAGCTCGGCGATGCGCCGTGCGCCGTCCTTGCGCAGCCTCTTGAGCTGGCTGCGGCGGTCCTGGCCGGCCTGCTGCCCCTTCCTGGGGCTGCGGGGAAGTCTCACGTCGGTCCGCACCTCATTCCGCGGCCGGGGGCGCGGGGGTGGAGGAGGGGGAGGCCGGGGGCGAGGGGTCGGTGACGGGCGGCAGGCCCTGCAACTGCCGGTACTGGTCCATGATGGCCGTGATGGCCTGGAGGTTCTCCTTCTTCATCCCGGCCGCCCGCATCGCCACGGCCCGGACCCCCGCCTGCCGCAGCGCCTCGATGGCGGCGACCTCGCCGAGCACCGACTCGGCCACCTTCTCGTCGAAGAAGTAGGCGACCGACACCCCGAAGAAGCGGGCCAGGGCGGCCAGCAGGTCGGGCGAGGGGTTGGAGCGCTTGCCGGTCCGCAACTGCGACAAGTACACACCCCCGACCTTGAGTTCGGGGTTGGTCCGCTTCAGTTCCTCCGCCACTTCGGCGTTGGTCCAGTGCTTGCCCTTGGGGCGCACCGTTCTGAAGAGGTCGTCCAGACGCACTGCCAGCACGGGCCGGTCGTCGGTCTCGGACATCGTGATCTCCTTCCGTCACCTCCCCGGCATTGCCCGTGGCTAACAGTCAGTTTCGCAGAATAGCTGACAGTTGACAATCGGCCGAGACTCCGCCACCGTGGACCCCGCAGATAGCTGGCAGTTAACTTCGTTTACGGGGGTAGCCGAGTTGATTGCCTGCCTGCCGGCCCGGTCCCACCGGGCGGGCGGAACGGGGGAAGCGGGGAAATACCCGCCCGGTCTGACGGGGGACAGACCGGGCGGGAGTTCTCAGCTCGGCCGGTCGAGCCTACGGTAGGCGGACGCGACCTTGGTGAGCCAGGTGACCTCCGCGGTGAAGTTGTCCGTATCGCGTTCCTCGAAGTCACCGACCTCGTCGGTGGTGTCCGGCAGGGTGCCGGAGCGTTTGGCGTGCAGGGCCTGCCTGATCTGGACCGCCTCGGCGTACGCCTGCCGGGACTCCTCGCTCGTCCCGTTCCCGCCGCCCGCGCCGTTCCCGCCGGAGTGCGCGGCACCGTCCCCGTTCGGGACCCGGTCGATGTACGGGCGCAGGTCCCGCCAGCCGTCTCGTATCTCGATCACCCGCCGGTGCAGGCGGTAGTCCAGGTCCGACACCGCGGCCGCCCCCGGGGGTTCGAGCACGATGTCGGGGGAGGACTCGTACAGGTCGCGCCAGAGCGGATAGAGGGCCCGGTACGAGCGGTAGCTGCGGGCCCAGCCGACGAGCCTGGTGGCCGAGGACTCCCAGGAGGAGATGGTCAGGGCGAGCGACAGGGTGACGATGCCCGCGGCGCTGAAGATGTTCGAGGCGAGCTGCCAGACGCCGATGTCGATCCCGTTCGCGGCGGTCAGGATGTTGATCGTCCGGCACAGGCAGTACAGGAAGAGGATCACCGCGGCCACGGACAGCATCCGCAGCGCCTGCCGCAGCGAGGCGTTCTCGGTCATCCGGGCGTAGGGGCCGCACTGGCGGAAGATGGTGACGCACGGCACCGCCTGGCTGACGATGAAGACCAGCAGGTAGGTGAGGACCAGCGGCTGCCCGCTGCCGGTGTTGAAGTCCGTGGCGGGCCGGTCCGGCCCGTCGGCGACGAAGAAGAGCACGATCAGCAGCGCGTTCAGGGCGACGCCGGTGATCAGCCAGGCGCGGGCCCGCCAGACCGCCTCCGCGCCCGCGGTCGCCCAGCGCAGCAGGATGATCTGCGCGCTGACGCAGAAGGCGACCGCGGACACGTGCATCACGAGGACGGCGAGGTTGCCGACGCCCAGGAAGCTGTCGCCGACCATGGCGACCGCGCCCATCGTGAAGGTCAGGCACTGGAGCAGCAGGGTGACCACCAGCGCGCGGTAGGCGGCCTCCCGCCAACTGCGCCGCACCTGGCACAGCCGGTAGACGAGCGCGGCGTACGAGGACAGCGCCGCGATGACGAAGCAGAGGGTTCTGGTGGTGTTCACGGCCTGATCTCCCCGCCTGTGCCGCGCACGCGGCGGACGGTCTAGACGGTCTGGTCGGTGGGCTCGCCCGCGGGGACGGCGAGGCCGATGGACTCGGCCGCCACGGCGACGGCGTAGTCGAAGAACGCGGACTCGTCCCGGACGCTGTCGTGCGTACGGCTGAAGACCTGGAACACCAGCAGTCCGACGAGGCTGCTCCACAGCACGATGCCGCGCTCGATGATGTCCGAGAAGGGCTCCCCGGGCACGCCGCCGAAGAGCTGCACGGCCTCCGGCAGGAGCAGCGGCGGTCCCGGTACCGCCCGCCGGGGCGGCGTGAGTTCACCGGCCTCCAGCGCCGCACGCACGACGGCGGCCAGCGCCGCGGGGGTGCGCGAGGCGGCCGGAATCGTTTGCTGCGGAGCGTGGTACTCCGGCACGGGCGAACCGTAGATCAGCGCGAACTCGCCGGGGTGGTCGAAGGACCACCGCCGCAGCGCGCGCGTGACCGCGAGGAGCCGCGCGCCCGCCGGCGCCCCGCTGTCCAGGGCCTTCCGGTCGGCCTGCTCCATGGCGGCACCCGACGCGTCGTAGGCGTCGATGACCAGCGCGGTCAACAGGTCGTCCCGGTGCGGGAAGACGGCCGCCACGTCGGACACCGCGAGCCCGGCGCCCTCGGCGACGGCCTCCAACGACAGCCGCGCGGCGCCCAGTTCACCCAGCAGCCCGCGCGCGGTGGCCTTGATGGCCGCCGCCGTCCCGGCGTTCTCATCGGTAGCACGTGTTCCGGATAGCTCCATGGCCAAACCGTACCGGCCGTCCACCCCACCCATGAGCACAGGTGTACGAGCGTCGCGGCCGTGCGCTGCGATCCGGCCACGGCGAGGGCATGAGGAACCCGGGAATCCGTCCATGCGGCCGGTTTCCGGCTCGCTGGGGATATGAAGTCGATGACAGGGCAAGGTTTTTGACCAGGTTCCCGCGCTTTTGCGAAGGCTCGCCCCGTGTCACGGGCGGGGGCGTGGTGGCTCAACCGCACCCGTGTTTGGCATATTGCTGCTGGGTCGGGCCCACCGCGAAGGACCGCGGAAGCGGGTGGACGAGACGGAGGCCACAGGTGCCGCCTCAGGTGATGCACGACAACTCGACGCTGCCGCCGGTGAGTTGCGCGGGCGCCGCACCGGTCGGGGAGCAGGACGGCCATGGCGGCCACGCCGGACGCGACGGCCACGGCGAACCCGCTTCCGCTCACGCCGGTGCGCCGTCCGTGATCGCCTCGCGGGTCGCCGCCCTCGCCGTCTTCCTCGGGCACACCCCGGAGAAGGTGCTGAACGAACGGGCGCTGGCCGAGGCGTCGGGCGTGCCCCGGTGCACCGTCGCCGACCTGCTGGCCGGCCGGGCGTGCGGCGCCGGGGCGGGCGGGCCGGAGGAGCGGTTCCTGTGGCGGCTGCGCGCCCTGCGGGCCGCGCACAGGCGGCCCGACGGCAAGCCGTTCAGCCACGACGAGATCGCCGAACGCACCCGGATGTCCCGGCAGCAGTGCTCCGCCCTCCTCTCCGGCACGCGGCGGCCCACGGCCCGGCACCAGTTCCATCTGGAGCGGTTCTTCCACGTCCCGCCCGGCTTCCTGACCGCGACGGACGACGACGCGCTGCGCCGGACCCTGCTGGAGATCGAGCTGTCGCTGCTGCGGGAGACGGCCGACCGGGCCGCCGCCCACGCGCCCCCGGCCGACCCGCCCCGGCCGGCGGCCACGCGGCCCTGCCCGCCGCTGCCCGGCCCGTGCGAGCGCCGCGCCCGCCGGGAGGCGCTCGGGCTGCGGCTCGCGGACGTGGCCGACACCCTCGCGGTGGAGACGGGCCAGGTCCGGGCCTGGGAGGCGGGCCAGGAACCGGACGGCGAGGCCCGCGTGCGCTACGCCCGCTTCCTGAACGCGGCCTCCGGCCTCGCGGGCCTCGACTAGCACCGGTCCCCGTCAGCGGCGGGCGGGGTGCTCCGGCGCTGTGCAGTACGGCAGTTCCTCCAATGGGAGGTCTGTCAGGAAGCGGAGCACGAGGTCGGCGTACTCGGCCTCCCGTTCGAGGTGCACCATGTGGTCGGCGTCGCGCACCAGGACGAAGGCCGCGTCGCGGATGGTGGCCGCGACGGCCCGGTTCTCGGCGGGCGTACTGGCATGGTCGTGCTCGCCGGTGAACACCAGCGCGGGGACGGAGTCGATGACCGCGCGCGGGATGGGGGCCATGCCGAGCAGCCGGTCGTAGCAGACGGCGTTGCGCCGCGCCTCGTACGGGGTGATGCGGACGAACTGGCGGCGCAGCAGCCGGGCCACGGCGCCCGACTGGGTGACGAGGTCCTGGCGGGCGTGGTTCACCAGGGCGGCCACGGCACGGTCCGCGGCCAGGTCGCGGCCGGGGCTGTCGGCGTGGTCGCAGGCGGCGCCGAGCCCGCGGATGTCCTCGCAGATCGATCTCACCCGGGGGTTCATCCCGTGCGTCGCGCCGACCAGGACCAGCCGGGCGACGCGGTCGGGCCGGTGCAGGGCGGCGCGGTAGGCGATGGCGGCGCCGTAGGAGGCGCCGAGGAGGTTGACGCGGTCGTGGCCGAGGCGTTCGGCGATGTGCAGGGCGGCGTCGGCGAGGACGTCGAAGCCCTGCTCGGCCGGCAGGTCGTCGGCCGTGCCGGTGCCGGGCAGATCGGTCAGGATCAGGGTCGTGTGCCCGCTGAGCCGGCGCTCCAGGCGCGGCCAGGCGTACATGTCCTGGAGGGCGCCGCCGAGCAGCAGCAGCGGTTCGGTGGCCGGTGCCTGCTCGGAGGTGACGACGCGGCAGGTGTAGCGCAGGCCGCGCCAGTTCAGCCGTACGACCTCTTCGCGGGTCGATTCCGGGGGGTTCCAGGCGGGCGGGGCCCAGGCGGGGGCGGTGGCGGACGGCATCACGAGTTCTCGCCGGCCCTCCCCGCGACGAGTTCGGCGAGCGCGGCGACGGTGGGGGCGCGGGAGAGTTCCTTCTCCGTGATGAACAGGCCCAGCTGGTCCTCCAGTTGCATGGAGAGCACGGTGACGGCCATGGAGTCGATGCCCGCGCGCGCCAGCGTCGCCTCGGGGGTGATCGGCGCGGCGGGCAGACCGGCCTGGGCGGTCAGGATGCCTTTGACTTTTTCCAGCACGGTGGTGGTCTCCTTGTTCGGCGAGTGGATCGATCCCTGGGCGGTGATCCGCTTCGGGGGGCGGTGATCCGCTTCGGGAGCCGAGCGCCTTCGCTCTCAGAGCTCCGCGGTGATTCCGGCGCGCCAGACGAGCGTCGTCGCGGCCCAGGCGAGTCCGCTGCCGAAGGCGACGACGAGGACGCGGTGTCCGGGCTTCAACTGCCCCTCGTCGGCGGCGTGGGCCAGCAGCAGCGGTACGGACGCGGCCGCCGTGTTGCCCACGCGGTCGATGTTGGCGGGGACGCGCTCGGGCGGGATGCCGAGGGCGTCGGCGACGGAGGCGCTGATCCGGCCGTTGGCCTGGTGCACGACGAGGCGGTCGACCTCGTCGAGAGTCCAGCCCGCCGCCGCGGCCGCGTCGCGGGCGGCCCGGGTCATCCGGCGCACGGCGTGCCGGAAGACCTCGTTGCCGCGCATGCGCACGTAGAAGTCGCCGGCGGGGGCGGTACGGGCGCGGTGGCGCTCGCGGGCGCCACCGGCCGGGACGGTGATCGCGTCGGCGAGCGAGCCGTCGCTGCCCCAGACGAACGGGCCGAGGGCGCCGTCCGCGCCGGGCGGGCCCGCTTCGAGCACGACGGCACCGGCACCGTCGCCGAACAGCGGGGCGGTGGCGCGGTCGCCGGGGTCGATGATGGCCGACATGGTCTCGGCGCCCACGACGAGCGCACGGCGTGCCGTACCGGCGCTGATGAGGCCCGCGGCGACGGCGGCGGCGTGGACGAAACCGGCGCAGCCCGCGGAGAGGTCGAACGCGGCGGCGGCCTCGAGGCCGAGCCGGTGCGCGACGGACGGCGCGGTGGCCGGGCAGGGGTGGTCGGGGGTCGTCGTGGCCACCACCACCGCGTCGACGGAGTCGGCCCCGGCCGAGCGCAGCGCCCGTCTGCCCGCTTCCACGGACATGTCGCCGGTGGACACGGACCCTTCCGCCAGGCGCCGTTCGCGGATGCCGATCCGCTCCCGGATCCATTCGTCGCTGCTGTCCAGGCGTGCGCACAGTTCGTCATTGGTCACGCGACGAGGGGGCAGCCAGGAGCCGACGCCGGTCAGTACCGCGGCTGTGCCCGTGCCGGGCGAGGTCACAGGGGTCGGGACACTCATGCACGCAACGTACAGGAAGTGGCACCGAAAGTTACCATCGCTCGAACGGGCGTTCAGGCGTCGGCGATTGGTCGCAATCGGCTTGTGGGTCGCGTGAGTTGTGGGTGCTTCCCTGGCCGCCCGAGGTGGGTGGGGTGCGTGTGCCGCGTCAGTCGTCCGAGGCGGATGGGGCGTGCGTGCCGCGTGTGTCGTGCGGGGCGCGCACGCCGTCCAGGGCGACGGACAGGACGCGGTCGCGCTGGGCGTCGTCCAGGAACGAGGTCGCGGTGATCTTGGCGGCCATCCGCATGGGCAGCGTCCCCGCCGCCCGGCCATTCGCATGGGCAGCGTCCCTGCCGCCCGGACCGGCGCCGCGACCGGCGCCGTGAACGCCGGCATCGGGCACCATCGGCGGATCGATCGGAGCCGCCGTGACCGGCACCCTGGCTACTGGCTACTGGCTACTGGCTACTGGCTACCGGCCCCCGGCCCCCGGCCCCCGGCCTCTCGGCCACCAGCCCTCGGGCCTGCCGTACGAGTCCGGCTACACCCACGGCTTCGGCCTGCTGGCCCTGCTCTGCCTGGCCGCGGCGCTGGCCGCGCTGCTCGTGCCCGCGGCCCGCGGCCGCCGTACGGGGGCCGGGCCCCGTGCCTCGCAGGGCGCGACGGCTCAGCCGGAGGTTCCGGCGGGCACCCGCTCCCCGGTCGGCTGAGGCGCGTCCGCGTGCAGCTCGTACACGTTGAACGCGCGCCGGATGACGGGCTGTGCCACATTGCGGACCCGGACGCCGCCGCTGGTCATGCCGTGCTCGGTACCTGCGTGCGCGTGCCCGTGGACGGACAGGTCGGCACCGGCCGTGTCGATGGCCTCGGCGAGCAGATAGCTGCCGAGGAAGGGATAGATCTCCAGCGGTTCGCCGGCCAGCGTGTCCGCCACGGGGGAGAAGTGGGTCAGGGCGATGCGTACCTCGCAGCCGTCCCGTGCCAGGTCCTCCAGCGAGGTCCGCAGCCCGTCCGCGCACCGGCGGGTGTACCGGACGAACTCCTTCATCAGCGGCTCGCCGAACTCGCCTGCGCAGCGGCCGACGAAGCCGCCGCAGAACCCCTTGGTCCCGGCGACGCCGACCCGCGTCGAGCCGATCTCCAGGACGGTCGCCTCCTTCTCCAGGACCCGTACGCCGGCGTCCTGGAGGATGGCGGTGACCTCCTCGGGGCGCTCGTCGTGGTGGTCGTGGTTGCCGAGCACCGCGACGACGGGCACCCCGAGGCCGCGTACCTCGTCGGCCACGACCTTCGTCTCCTCGGGGGTGCCGTGCCGGGTGAGGTCACCGGCCAGGAGCAGCACGTCGGCGCACTCGGGCAGGGTCTCGAAGGCGGGCCTGAAGGTCCCCCGGTTGTCGGGCGCCATGTGGATGTCCCCGACGGCCGCGACGCGGATCATGCGGGCTCCGCCGTCCGTACGAGCTCCGCTGTTCATGTGAGCTCCTCCGTGTGCTCGGGGGCGGAGGCCTCGGCCACCACGATGTCGCAGTGGACCGTCAGCCCGTCGAGTTCCTCCCGCGCGGTCCGCAGGATCTCGTCGCGGCAGTGGTCGGAGGGCACCGTGCCGGTGAGCACCACCGCCGGTGCGGCGGGTCCGGAGCGGATCTCCGCCCGTACGCCCATCTCGGCGAGGTCCCCGGCGGCCAGCCGGTCCTGGAGGTGGGCGATGCGGTAGTCGACGCTCTGCTCGGGTGTGCTGGCGTGTTCGCTCACGGTCGCTCCTTCCGCCGCTCCGTCAGCGGTTCCTTCAGCGGTTCCTTCAGCGGTTGCCTCAGCGGTGCGATGACTTCCAGGCGCTCCAGGAGGTACAGGAAGGCGTCCGGCATGGGGGCGTTCCCGAAGACCGTGCGCACCTGCTCCCAGTCGACCTTCTCCCGCAGGGCACGGGCGATGGGCAGCACCGCGCCGAAGTCGCAGTGGTGCTCGGAGAAGGCGGCGATCAGGCTGCGCATCAGATCGGTCGCCGTCAGTACCGGCATGTGCACCGAGTCGACCGACAGCGTCTCGGCCCGGTCCAGCATCTGCGAGTTCACCGCCTCGTGGGCCAGCTCGTAGATCAGGTCGATGTCCTGCCCCAGGCACTTGGCCTTCAGCAGCCAGTCCTCGGGCGGGGTGATGACGACGAGTCCGGCGTCGCGCAGCGTGGCCGCGACCCGCTCGGCGTCCTCGGGCCTGATGCAGAAGTCGGCGTCGTGCTGGAGGTTCTGGGTGCCGCCGTGCGCGTAGACCGCGACGCTGCCCGCCAGCGCGAAGGCGTGGCCGTTCTTCTTCAGCAGGGAGCCGACCAGCTTCGTCGCCTCAAGGATCGCCTGGTTGCGGTCCCGGGGCAATTCGAGCTGCGGGTGCAGGTGGTCGGTCTCCGGCGGACGTACTGCCGTCAGGTGCAGCTCGGGAGAGGTCTGCCGCGGGTCGAGAGCGGCGTCGTCCGCTTTCTGCGTCATTGCTGCTCCGTTTCTCGTCTCCGTGCCCGTTTCCACCCCACTCCGGTACCCGGGCCGACGACTCCGACACGGGGAGCCGGTGGGGCCGGTGAGCACGGACGGGGCCGGGCCCCGCGTCCGCGGCGCGATCCGAACGGCAGGCGCTGCCCGAACGGCAGGCCCTAGATGAGGATGGCGTAGACGAGGAAGAAGGCGGCGACCAGGACGACGACGATCATGATCAGCGTGAGCGGCAGCTTGGACCAGCCGTGCGGCGGGTCGTGCCGCGGTCCCGCCTCCGGCATGCTGCTCTCGGCGGGCGGCGTCTCCCCGGGCGGCACTCCACCGCCGGGGTCGAGACCTGGGGTGTTCCGGGGGTCAGGATCTGGATTCGCGGTAACCATGTGCCCCGAGTAACCCGTGGGGCCCGGCGCTCACGCGATCGCGTCCACCAGTGCCGCCAGCGCGCCGGCCAGTGCGTCGAGGCCCGGTCCCGCCGGGCCGCCGGGCTCGCGCATGTAGACGTCCCGGCGGATCTCGATCATCAGCGCGCCGACCCGCGGATCCCGCCCGTAGTACTCCAGCGGCACGTACGCCCCGGCGAACGGGCTGTCGATCCCGCTCCCGCCGAACCCGCCGAACGCCCGCTCCGCGTGGGCGAGCAGCTCGGCGGGCGTGTGGAACGGGTCGGTGCCCAGGCAGACCGGCGGGCGCGGACCCGCCCCGTGCAGCTCGTACGGAAGGGGTTCGCTCGGGTACGAGTGCACGTCGACGATCACGGCGCGCCCCGTCGCCGCCAGCCGGTCCGTGACGGCCGCCGTCATGGCCTCGGCGTACGGGTGGAAGTACCGCTCGACGAGCGGCCGCCCGTCGTGGCCGTCCCGCCGCAGCTCCTCGCTGTGCGTGGTCCGGGTGTACACCGCGCCCATCCCGACGGCCAGCATCTCCTCCCGCTCGTCCGGGAACCGCTCCGGATCGACGACCAGCCGGGACAGCCGGTTCACGAACCGCCAGGGCGTACGGGCGGCGGCCGACGCGGCCCCGGCCGCGATCTCCGCCGTGTGCGCGTCGGTGATGTGGTCCAGCTCCCGCTCCAGCGCGGCGTCGTCCAGCACGATGCCGCGGCGGACACCGGCGGGGATCGCACGGGCGGAGTGGGGGACGTGCAGGATGACGGGGGAGTCGGGGGTGCCGGGGAGGAGCTGGAAGGAGGCGGAGACGGGCTGGTGCTGCATGCGGCGTCCTTGAGATGTCCGAGGTGGATCGTGCGTCGGGAGGCAAGCGCGCCTCCCGCCCGGGAGCTGTTCGGAGCGCGCCGGTGTCGACCGGCTCCGAAAGCTTGATCACTCAACCTCTTAGTGAAGGCCCCGTCAAGCTCTCAGCGAAGGCACCGTCAAGCCGCACGGTGGGAGCCTCACAGTCCGACCTGCGCCGCGACCGCCACCGCCTGGCTCGCGGGCGGCGGCCTGATGTGTTTCACCGCCACGGGCCGGTTCAGCGGGGGTCACCGGTCCGGCTGGGCCGAACGGTTCCGGAGTACCGGCAGCGTCGGGACAGCGCACTCCACCCAGACGGTCTTGCCGGGTCCGCCCTCGCGCGGGCGCCAGCCCCACCGGTCGGCGAGCGCCTCGACCAGGACCAGGCCACGGCCGCCGGTGCGCGCTTCGTCGTCCGGTCGGGGCGCGGCGGCGGGGTGTGCGGGCGGGCGTTCAGCGCGGGTGTCGGTGACGTCCACTCGTACGGAGGTGAGTGCGGCCGTACTGGGGGCGAGGCCGCTGACGCCGGTCAGTTCGACGTGGAAGTCACGGCCCGCCACGTGCCCGTGCTGTACGGCGTTGGCGCACAGCTCGGCGACGACGAGTGTCACCATGTCGTGCGCGTCGCTGTCGCACGGGACGCCCCACGCGTCGAGCCGTTCCGCGCAGAGGCGTCGGGCGAGCCGCACCCCACGGGGCGTGGAGCTGAAGCGCATGGCGAAGTGGTGTGCACGGACAGGTAGTTCTGTGCTGGTCACGGGCTCACAGTGGCCTCTTGTGGCGTAGCGTGACCAGTGGTGACGCACCGTCGCACGGTCCTTGTGCGCGGTGGTGCTGGTGGTGTACGTGCGGCGCGGAAGAGGCGGTGGCGGTGACGGTGACGACCATGCGGGACGACGACGGGACGGGGCAGCGGCCGGAGGACGAGCCGGGGTCGGGGGGTGGTGGCGGCGTTCGGACGCCAGCTGAAGCTGTTGCGGGTCCGGGCGGGGCAGGACCGGGCGGCGTTCGGGAAGTTGGTGGGGTACGCGGCGGAGTCGGTGGCGTCGATCGAGCAGGGGAGGCGGATTCCGCAGCCGCGGTTCATCGAGCGGGCGGATGAGGTGGTGGGGGCGGGGGGTGTGTTGGTTGCGCTGAAGGAGGAGTTGGCGCGGGCGCAGTATCCGGCGTTCTTTCGGGATGCGGCTCGTTTCGAGGCCAAGGCGATGGCCCTCAACGTGCACGCGATGTACGCCGTTCCCGGGCTGTTGCAGACGGAGGAATACGCGCGAGCCGTCTTCCACTTGCAGCGACCGCTCCTACAGGACGAGATCGTCGTCGGCGTTCCTCGAGCAACTGATGGGAGAGGCATGAGCGCGCAGCGCACCAAGGCAGCTGTACCGGAAGCCGCTTGGTTCAAGAGCAGCTACAGCACGGGGAACGGCGGCGAGTGCCTCGAAGTAGCCCGCTCGCTCGAAACTGTCCTGATCCGGGACTCGAAGCGGCTCGCCGGGCCCGTGCTGGCCGTGGGGGCCGACGCCTGGGCCGGGTTCGTGCGGCTGGCGTCCGGCCGCTGAGAGCGTACGACGAGCGGGGCCCGGCGTTCGCGCCGGGCCCCGGGGCGTTGCAGGCCCCAGAGCCGAAGGCCGGTGCGGAGCGGCGCCGCGTACAAGCCCCGCCCGTACACGGCGGCTCGGCGCGGGTCGGACAAGGCGTCCGCTCAGGCTGTCGCCGGGGCGCACGGTGACCGCGGCAAGGTCCGCCGACTCGACAGCGTGACCGGCGGACCCGCGCACGAGGGCAGACGGTCGTCACCCCCCGTACGCCAAGCACACGTCTACTCTCCCGAGTCCTCCGCCTCCACCTCCGGCATCAGTGCCCGCAGCCACCGCTCCGTCTGCGCCACGTGCGCCTGCGCCGCGCCCGCCGCCGCGCCCGGGTCGTGGTTCGCGATGGCCGTGGCCATCAGGCGGTGGTCCTCGTCGCTCCGGCGGCGGACGGCCGGGCCCTCGGGGAGGGTGAAGATCTGGTACTTGCGGGAGCGGGCGCGGAAGACCGCGAGGAGGGAGGAGAGGGCCGCGTTGCCCGCCGTGCGGGCGATCTCCGCGTGGAAGCGGTGGTCCAGGTCCGACGCCTCGGCGGGATCCTCGGTCGCCTCCATGGCCTCGATCAGGGAGAAGAGCGTCTTCGCCGTCTCCGGGGTGCAGCGGGCCGCTGCCTGGGCCGCCACATGTGACTCCAGGACGCGCCGGATCTCGTACACGTCCAACAGCCCCTGAAGCGGCAGCAGTTCGAGGGTCAGGGAGAGGCTGCCGATGACGTCCTCGGGCCTGAGCTGCGAGACGTAGGTGCCCGAGCCGTGCCTCGGCTCGATCACGCCCAGGGCCGCGAGCATCCGTACCGCCTCGCGCAGCGAACCCCGCGAGACGCCCAGTTCCTCGCAGAGCTCGGCCTCCGGCGGGATGCGCTCGCCCGCGCCCAGGCGCCCCGACGCGATCATGTGCCGTAGGCCGTGGAACGCCTTGTCGACTGCGGACATTACCGATCCTCCCCTGGCGGGCCCCGAGGGGCCTGGACGGCTGACCTTACCCAGCCGGAGGCCCGGAAGACCGCCCGGTGGGACCTCCAGTCATCAGATGTCTTGGATGTATCGACTAAGAGTCATCTGATGTCTTCCGCTGTTCAACCCCTTGATCTGGCCAAAAGTCGCTGTCAGGATGCCGATTCATCAGATGTGTCCGAGGTGGCCGTCGGCAGGTGTCCGACGTGTCGCCCCGGCGTCCGGCTTCGGCAGAAGTGGAGTCACGTGACCGACATCGAGACCGGGACCGGGACCGGGGCAGGTACGGGGACCGGCACGGCCACCGCGCCGCGTCCCCTCCTCCTGCCGGACGGCCGGCCCGCCGCCGAGGCGTGGTCCCTTGACCCCGCCATGCGGCACCTCAACCACGGCTCGTTCGGAGCCGTCCCCGTGGTGGCGCAGGAGCGGCAGAACCGGTTGCGCGCGGAGATGGACCGCTCGCCGGTGGTGTGGTTCCCGGCGCTCCCGCAGCGCATCGCCGACACCCGCGCCGACATCGCCGCCTTCCTGCGCGTCGACCCCGGCGACCTGGCCCTGGTGCCGAACGCGAGCGCGGGCGTCAGCACCGTGTACGCCGCGCTCGACAACCGTCCCCGCGGCGAGATCGTCGTGACCGACCACGGTTACGGGGCCGTCACCATGGGCGCCGAGCGGCTGGCCCGCCGCTGGGGCGGGCAGGTGCGGACCGCGCACGTGCCGCTGGACGCGGACGCGGAGCAGGCGTACGAGGCCGTGGTCGCCGAGTTCGGCGACCGGACCGCGCTCGTCGTCGTCGACCACATCACCTCCGCGACCGCCCGCCGTATGCCGGTCGACCGGATCGGCGCGGAGGCACGGCGGCGCGGCATCCCGCTGCTCGTCGACGGTGCGCACGCGCCGGGGCTGATCGCCGCCCCGCTGGAGGGCGTCACCTGCGATTTCTGGGTCGGCAACCTGCACAAGTGGGGGTGCACGCCGCGCGGTACGGCGGCGCTGATCGCCCGGGGGCCGCTGCGCGAGCGGCTGTATCCGCTGATCGACTCCTGGGCGGCGGCGGACCCGTTCCCCGGCCGTTTCGACCAGCAGGGCACCGTGGACTCCACCGGCTATCTGGCGGCGCCCACCGCGCTCGACTTCGTCGGCACCGCCTGGGGCTGGGAGAACGCCCGCCGCTACATGGACGAACTGGCCGGGTACGCGGAGCGCGTCGTCGGCGCCGCGTTCGCCGCGCTGCCGGGGGCCGCGGGCACCGGCGACCTGGTCGACGTCGGCATGCCCGTACCCGGGATGCGGCTGGTCCGGCTGCCGCAGGGGCTCGGCCGCAGCCGCGTCGAGGCGGACGCGCTGCGCGACCGGGTCGCCGCCGAACTCGGCGTCGAGGCGGCCTTCACCAGCTTCGGCGGTGCCGGCTACATGCGGTTGTCCGCCCATGTCTACAACACCCCGGACGACTACGAGCACTTCGCCGGGACCTGCGTACCCGTCCTCGGCGAGTGGGCTCGCGCCGCACAGGAAGCCGCATGAACGACACGTACGAGAAAGAGGTCGGCACGATGAGAAGAAGGACGGCAGCCCTCGCCCTCGGCACCGCCGCCGTGATGGTCCTGACCGGCTGTTCCACCATGAGCCCCAATGCGGACGGCACCGTCACCCTCAACATGGTCGAGAGCCTGACCAACCCGGCCCGCACCGCCCTGATCAAGGACCTGATAGCGGACTTCGAGAAGCAGAACCCCAAGATCAAGGTCAATCTGGTCTCGCCGCCCACCGAGCAGGCCGACCAGAAGATCCAGCAGATGCTCCAGTCCGGCAGCGGCGTCGACACCCTGGAGGTCCGCGACATCACCGTGGGGCCGTGGTCGAACAACGGCTGGCTCTACGACATGAAGAAGGACCTGACCGGCTGGAAGGGCTGGGACGCCATGACGGAGAACGCCGTCAAGGCCGCCGAGAACGCCGACGGCGAGACGTACTTCGTGCCGTACGGCTTCTATGGGCTGAGCCTCTTCTACCGCACCGACCTCATCAAGGAGGCCGGCTTCGACAAGCCTCCGGCTACCTGGGACGAACTGCTCGAACAGGCCACCGCCCTCCACGACCCGGCCAAGCGCCGCTACGGCTACGCCTTCCGGGGCGGCGCCAACGCCAACAGCAACGCCACCGCGGTCATCGAGGCGTACGTCGCCGACAAGATCGACACGGCCAACGGCTACAAGCTCACCGACGGCAGGACGATCTTCGCCGCGCCCGAGGCGCTCGACGCGCTGCGGACGTATCTCAAGCTGTTCAAGGAGGCCTCGCCCAAGTCCTCCGTCTCCTGGGGCTATCCGGAGATGGTCGAGGGCTTCTCCAACGGGTCGACGGCCTTCCTGCTCCAGGACCCCGAGGTGATCGCCACGGTCTCCGAGTCCAAGTCGGTGACCAAGGACCAGTGGGACACCGCTCCGCTGGTGGCGGGCCCGAGCGGCAAGACCGTGCAGCCGCTGGCCACCGCCGGCTGGGGCGTCGCCAAGGGCAGCGAGCACAAGGCCGAGGCGGTCAAGCTGGTGCAGTTCCTCTCCCAGGGCGAGGCGTCGACGTCCTTCACCAAGGAGAACAGCCTGGTGCCGATCCTGAAGTCGGCGACCGACGACTCCTTCTACAAGACCGGGCCCTGGTCCAGCTACGTCACCATGACCGAGCACCCGGACAAGTACCTCAACGTCAGCCAGCCGCGCGGCGTCTCCTGGTGGACCGAGTGGCAGCAGAAGGCCGACGCCGACGTGCAGAAGCTGGTGCTCGGCAAGGCCACGCCCAAGCAGGTTCTGGCCGACTGGGACGCGTACTGGACCGAGAAGTGGCAGCAGGAGAAGTGAAGATGCCCGCCACGTCCGAGACGACCGTGACGAAGACGGCAGCGGGTACGGGGGAGGGGGGCCGCCTCGGCAAGAAGGGGGCCGCCCCCGGCCGGGGGGCGCCGGGCGGCCGTCGCCGGCGGGAGTTCACCACCCGCCGCGGGCTGGTCATCGCCGCCTTCATGGCACCGGCCGCGGTCTTCGTGGCGGTGTTCACGTACTACCCCATGATCGCCGGCGGTCAGATGGCCTTCCGCAACTGGAAGCTGACCGATCTGACCGACACCTCCTGGGTGGGGTTGAAGAACTTCCAGGACGTCTTCGCCGATCCCGCCTGGTCCACCGTGCTCGGCAACACCGGTGTCTGGGTGGTCGGATCGATCGTCCCGCAGCTGGTGATCGGCTTCGCGATCGCCCTGTGGCTGCGCCGCCGCTTCCGCCTCCGCGGTCTCTACCAGGCGCTGATCTTCTTCCCCTGGGCGATCTCCGGGTTCCTCATCGGCATCCTGTTCCGCTGGATGTTCAACAGCGAGTTCGGTGTCGTCAACGACCTGCTCCAGAAGGCCGGACTGATCGACGAGCCGATCGCCTGGCTCGCCGACCCGGACACCGCGATGACCGCCGTACTGATCGCGAACATCTGGTACGGCGTCACCTTCTTCGCCATCATGATCCTGGCCGCGCTCCAGTCGATCCCCGACGAGCTGTACGAGGCGGCGGCCCTTGACGGAGCGGGCAAGGCGCGCACGCTCTTCCAGATCACCATCCCCTACATCCGCACCACGCTCGCCCTCACCGTGCTGCTGCGGGTCATCTGGATCTTCAACTTCCCCGACCTGATCTTCGGCATGACCGGCGGCGGGCCCAACAACGAGACGCACATCGTGACCACCTGGATGATCAAGATCACTCAGCAGGGCGACTACGGCAGGGCCTCCGCCCTCGGCCTCCTGGTCGTCGCCATCCTGCTGCTCTTCGCGGTCTTCTTCCTGCTGGCCACGAGAGAGAAGAACACCCGGGAGAACAAGCGCCCGAAGGCGCGGGAGAGGAAGGTGACGGCATGATCGGCAAGGAGACCGCGGCCGGCCGGGCCGTCAAGTTCGCCTTCCTGGGACTGTGGCTGCTGTTCACCGTCTTCCCGCTCTACTGGATCACCGTCACCTCGCTGAAGGCGCCCGGCGACATCTTCGCCTTCCCGATCGCCTACTGGCCCGAGCACTTCTCCCTGGAGAACTACCAGGGCCTGTTCGACCAGGCCGACTTCGGCACCTACCTCACCAACAGCCTCGTCGTCGCCACCGTCGCGGGCGTGGTGGCCACCGCCATCTCCATGCTGTCGGCGTACGTCCTCGCACGCTTCGAGTTCCGCACCAAGTCCGCGCTGCTGATGGCCGCCCTGGTCACGCAGATGATCCCCTCCTTCATCGCGCTGGGCCCGCTGTACCTGCTGATGACCGACCTGCGCCTGGTCGACAACCGGTTCGGGCTCGTCCTCGTCTACATCGCCGTGTGCATCCCGTTCTGCACGGTGATGCTGCGCGGGTTCTTCGAGAACGTTCCCGACGCACTGGAGGAGGCCGCGATGATCGACGGCCTGTCCCGCTTCGGGGCCCTCTTCCGGGTCCTGCTGCCGGTCATGAAGCCGGGCATCATCGCCGCGTTCATCTTCAACTTCGTCAACTGCTGGAACGAACTGTTCCTGTCGGTGACCCTGATGAACAGCGACACCAACAAAACCGTCCCCACCGCCCTGAACGGCTTCATCTCCAGCTTCAACATCGACTGGGGCTCGATGTCCGCCGCCGCCGTCCTCACCATCCTCCCCACCATGCTCCTGTTCGCCTTCGCCAGCCGCCACATCGTCCAGGGCCTCACGTCGGGCGCGGTGAAGGGCTGATCGCGCCCGCCGAGGGGCGGTTGACAGCCGGATCGCGCCGGGTCAGAGTCCCGAGGTGAGCGAGACCGACGACATGACACCGGCCGAGAGACGGGTGTGGCGGGCCTACCCCCGAGGCGAGTACGTGGACTTCCGCGCCGCCGAGGACGAGGACCCGGCACACGTCACCACGTGGGGCGCCGAGCGGACCGTACGGGCGAGCGTGCTGCGGACCCTGCTGCTCAAGGCCCCGCGGGAGGACGGGGAGATCGCCGCCCTCAAACTCGCGGGCGCCCGCATCACCGGTGTACTGGACCTGCGGTACGCCACGGTCGACGCCGCCGTCCGGCTGAGCCACTGCCTCTTCGACGACGTGCCCGAACTGTACGGAGCCCAGTTGCGCCAGCTCAATCTGAGCGCGTCCGTGCTGCCGGGCCTGACGGCGGCGACCGTGCGGGTCGGCGGAGTGCTGCGGATGACGGACTGCCGCATGCGGGGGCCGGTGCGGCTCGGCGGGGCACAGATATCCGGGGCGCTGTTCATGGAACGGGCGCGGTTCACGGCACCGGACGGATCCGAGCCGGCGCTCCAGCTCAACCAGGCGGCCGTCGGCGACGACATCTGGGCGCCGGAGCTGCGCGCACACGGACAGGTGCGGCTCACCGGCGCGTCCGTCACCGGGCGGATCAACCTCCAGGACGCCCACTTCGTCCACCCCGGCGGCATCGCGCTGGACGCGCAGAACCTGGACGTCGGAGGCCACATACGGGCGCGGCGCGTCCAGGTGCGGGGCCGGCTCGAGTTCCGGGGCTCGCGCATACCGGGCCGGCTCGATCTGCTGCACGCCCGCCTGTCGCACCCCGGTGACACGGCACTGCGGGCGAGCAGCTGCGTCATCGGCGAACTCTGGCTGCACGGGGGCGAACGCATCGAGGGCGCCCTGAATCTGCGGCGCTCCCAGATCGAGATCCTGAGCCTCGGCCCCGAGATGCTGCCGGACCAGGTGCACCTGAGCAATCTCACGTACACCGTGCTCGCCCCGCACGAGCCCGCCGAGCGCCGGCTGCCGATGCTGGAGCGGGACGGCGGCCGCTACGAGCCGTACGGCTACGAACAGTTGATCGCGGCCTACCGGCACGTCGGTGACGACGACGCGGCCCGGCTCGTCCAGCTCGCCCGACAGCGCCGCCGACGCACCACGCTCACCTGGTACGGACGGCTGTGGGGATATGTGCAGGACGCCACCGTCGGCTACGGCTTCCGTCCCCTGCGCGCGGCGGTCTGGCTGCTGTCCCTGCTGGCGATCGGCTCGATCGCGTTCGGCCTCGACCGGCCGCGCCCCGTCAAGGCGGACGAGGCGCCCGACTTCAACCCCGTCTTCTACACCCTCGACCTGCTCATGCCGGTCGTCAGCTTCGGCCAGGAGACCGCGTTCGCCCCGCACGGCTGGTACCAGTGGCTGTCGTACGCGCTGATCATCACCGGCTGGATCCTGGCGACCACGATCGTCGCGGGTGTCACCCGCGCGGTCAGCCGCCAGTGACCGCGACCGGCTCCGGCTTGACGGCCTGGGCCGGCGTCGGGGCCGAGGCCGGGTGGGGCGGGGTGAAGGGGCTGCGGGTGGTCCACAGCCAGCCGATGTCGCGGCCGAACGACCAGGTCAGGGTCCCCAGGGCCACCGCCACGAGGACGGCCGTCGCGTCGTACGGGAGTACGCCGGATGCCGCCACCAGCAGCAGGACGCCCTGGAGGGCTGCCACCGTCTTGCGGGCCATGCTCGGCGGGAGGGGCGCGTTCAGCCACGGCAGGACGCGGGCCGCGGCCACGAAGGCGTAGCGCATCAGGCCGATGAGCAGGACCCACGGGCCCAGCGACACCGACACGTAGACGCTCAGCACCAGGATCAGGAACGCGTCGACCTCCATGTCGAAGCGGGCGCCCAGGGCCGAGCAGGTGCCGGTGCGGCGGGCCACCTTGCCGTCCACGCCGTCGAGGATCAGGGCCACGGCCGTCAGACCGACGAAGAGCGTGACGGGCGGCGAGTCCTGGAAGGAGTCGGCGACCAGGGCGGTCACCCCGCCGACGAGGATCGCGCGGCCGAGGGTGACACGGTTGGCGGGGCCGAACGGCAGCGGCTGCGAGCGGCGCAGGGCCCGGTTCAGGACGGCCCAGGTGGCGATCGCGAAGACCAGCCCGGTGAGCCAGCCCGCGGGTCCCATCCCGATCGCCGTCCCCAGGAGGGCGAGCAGCAGGAGCTGGACGCCCGCCCCCACCGCCGTCTCCTGGTACGCGAGCCTTGCGTCGTACGTGTTGTTCAGGGCCACCGCTCACCCTCCGGCCGAGTGACAGATTCGATCGACGCCGCGTACTTTGTGCGCGACTTCTCGTAGCTGCGTACGTGGCGAGTCGGCCGATCGTTCAGGAGGACCGCACATGGAGCACACAGAGTTCACAAGTCCCGGGCAACTCACCGCACGTGCCCTCTGGCTCCGGTCGCCCGGACACGCCGAGACGCGGGAGAGCGTCCTGCCGGCGCCCGCCGCCGACGAGGTGCTGGTACGGGCCCTCTGCTCGGGCGTGAGCCGCGGCACGGAGAGCCTCGTGTTCCGCGGCGGGGTGCCGGAGAGCCAGTACACCGCCATGCGGGCGCCGTTCCAGGAAGGCGACTTCCCCGGGCCGGTGAAATACGGCTATCTGAGCGTCGGCCGGGTCGAGGCCGGACCCGCGGAACTCCTCGGCCGGACCGTCTTCTGCCTCCACCCGCACCAGACCCGCTACGTCGTCCCCGCGAGCGCCGTGACCGTCGTACCGGACGGCGTGCCCGCCGGGCGGGCGATCCTCGCCGGGACCGTCGAGACCGCGGTGAACGCCCTCTGGGACGCGGCCCCCCTCGTCGGCGACCGGATCGCCGTGGTCGGCGGCGGCATGATCGGCTCCTCCGTGGCCGCCCTGCTCGCCGGGTTCCCCGGCGTCCGCGTCCAGCTCGTCGACGCCGACCCCGCGCGCGCGGACGTCGCCCGTGCCCTCGGTGTCGACTTCGCGCTGCCCGGCGAGGCGAAGGACGGCTGCGACCTCGTCGTGCACGCCAGCGCCACCGACGCCGGACTCGCCCGGTCCCTGGAACTGCTCGCCCCCGAGGGCACCGTCCTCGAACTCAGCTGGTACGGCGACCGGCGGGTCAGCCTGCCGCTGGGCGAGGCCTTCCACTCCCGCCGACTCGTCCTGCGCGCCAGCCAGGTGGGCTCCGTCTCCCCGGCCCGGCGCGCCGGCCGCACCTACGCCGACCGGCTCACGCTCTCCCTCGGCCTTCTCGCCGACCCCCGCTTCGACGCCCTGATCACCGGCGAGTGCCGGTTCGAGGAACTCCCGGACGTACTGCCCCGGCTCGCGTCCGGCGAACTCCCGGGCCTGTGCCACCGGGTGCTGTACGAGTAGCCGTACGAGCTGCCGTACGCACAGCTGAACCAGCAGCTGAACCAGCAGCTGTACGAGTAGCTGAACAACCCATGCTGGTCAGCCGTACTACACGGCATCCCCCGGCAGGGGGTCGGCAAGGGGACCAGATGTACCGCACCTGGAGGGTCGTCCGTTGTTCAGTATCACCGTCCGCGATCACCTCATGATCGCCCACAGCTTCCGCGGCGAGGTCTTCGGGCCCGCGCAGCGTCTGCACGGTGCGACGTTCCTCGTGGACGCCACCTTCCGCCGCGCCGAGCTGGACGACGACAACATCGTCGTCGACATCGGACTGGCCACGCAGGAGCTCGGCTCACTGGTGAGCGAGCTGAACTACCGCAATCTCGACGACGAACCCGCGTTCGCCGGCGTCAACACCTCCACGGAGTTCCTGGCCAAGGTGATCGCCGACCGGCTCGCCGACCGGGTGCACGCGGGCGCCCTGGGCGAGGGCGCCCGCGGCCTCGCGGGCATCACCGTCACCCTGCACGAGTCGCACGTCGCCTGGGCGAGTTACGAGCGTGCCCTGTGAGCGACGTGACCCTGGCGAAGCCTCCCGTGCTGCCGCGGCAGCCGGCCCAGCGAGGTCCGCGCAGGACCGCGGAGATCATCCCCATGTCCCTCAGCTCACTGCACTTCGTCATGCCCGGCGGCGTCGACGACCCGGCCGCGCCCAGCGGCGGCAACGCCTACGACCGCCGGGTCTGCCTCGACCTGCCCGGCTTCGGCTGGCAGGTCCGCCGGCACGTCGTCCCCGGCGACTGGCCCCGGCCGGACGAGGCGGCCCGCGCCGGGCTCACGCGTACGCTCGCCGAGCTGCCCGACGGAGCCGTGGTCCTCCTCGACGGGCTCGTGGCCTGCGGCGTCCCCGAGATCGTCGGACCCGAGGCCCGGCGGCTGCGGCTCGCCGTCCTGGTTCATCTTCCGCTCGGCGACGAGACGGGGCTCGACCCCGTGGTGGCCGCGGACCTCGACGCGCGGGAACGTGCAACGCTGCGGGCCGTGCCGGCGGTCGTCGCGACCAGCGAGTGGGCGGTCCGCCGGCTCGTCGCCCACCACGGGCTCGCCCCCGAACGGGTGCACGTCGCCGTCCCCGGCGCGGACATCGCACCGCTCGCCCCCGGCACCGACGGGGTGTCTCGGCTGCTGTGCGTCGCCTCGGTCACCCCGCGCAAGGGCCAGCACCGGCTGGTGGAGGCGCTCGCCACCGTCACCGACCTGCCGTGGAGCTGCGTCCTCGTCGGCGGCCTCGGCCACGACCCGGAGTACGTCGCCGAACTGCGCGAACTCATCGACGAGTTCGGCCTCGGCGACCGGCTGCACCTGGCCGGTCCGCAGGCCGGTGCGGAACTCGACGCGAGCTACGCCGCCGCGGATCTGATGGTCCTCACCTCGTACGCCGAGACGTACGGCATGGCGGTCACCGAGGCGCTGGCCCGCGGCATCCCCGTACTGGCCACGGACGTCGGCGGGCTGCCCGAGGCGGTGGGGCGCGCCCCGGACGGCGGCGTGCCCGGCATCCTCGTACCGCCGGAGAACCCCGCCGCGCTGGCGGCGGAGCTGCGCGGCTGGTTCGGCGAGGCGGACGTGCGCCGCCGGCTGAAGGCGGCCGCCCGCGCCCGCCGCGCCGCCCTGGACGGCTGGGCCGCGACGGCCCGCACCCTCGCCACCGTCCTGAGCCGCCTCCGCCAGGAACCCCGGAGGGCAGCATGAACACGAAGACGACACCGGCCGGAGGCCCGGCCAGGCTCGCTTCGGGGGGCACGGCGCGGGCGCGGGGGGTACCGGAGACGGCGGACGCGCGGGAAGCGCCGGGCGTGCGGGATGCGCAGGACGCGCGGGATACGCAGGACGTGCGCGATGTGTCGGGCGTGCGGGATGCGCAGGACGTGCGCGATGTGTCGGGCGTGCGCGATGCGTTGGGGGCTCGGGGTGAGCGGGGCGTGCCTGGTGCGCGGGACGCTCAGGGTGTCCGGGGTGCCGGGGACGTGGGTGGTGCGCAGGGTGTGCCGGACGTTCGGGGTGTGCCGGACGTTCGGTGTGCCGGGGACGTGGGTGGTGCGCAGGGTGTGCTGGACGTCCAGGGTGTGCCGGACGTTCGGGGTGCCGGGGACGTGGGTGGTGCGCAGGGCGTGCCGGATGTCCAGGGTGTGCCGGACGTCCAGGGCGCCCGGGACGCGCGGGTCGTCGAGGTGCCTCGGTTCGCGCCGCGGTGGCTGGAGTTGCGGGAGTACGCGGATGCCGCCGCCCGGTCGCGGGAGCTGCTCGATCCGTTGCGGATCCGGCTGGCCAACCTGCCGCGCCGCAACAACGGCCTCGTCGTCCACGACCTGGGCTGCGGCACCGGTTCCATGGGCCGCTGGCTCGCGCCCCGCCTCGACGGCAGCCAGCACTGGGTGCTGCACGACCGCGACCCCTACCTCCTCCACTTCGCCGCCGTCGGCGCACCCCGCGCGGCCGCCGACGGCAGCCGGGTCACCGCCGGCACCCAGCGCGGCGACATCGGCCGGCTGACCCCCGACGCGCTCGACGGCGCCTCACTGGTCACGGCGTCCGCGCTGCTCGACGTCCTCACCCGCGACGAGGTCGACGTGCTCGCGACGGCCTGCGCCGGAGCGGGCTGCCCGGCGCTGCTCACCCTGTCCGTCGCGGGACGCGTGGACCTGTCGCCCACCGACCCGCTCGACGCCCCGATCGCCGACGCCTTCAACGCCCATCAGCGCCGCGGCGGCCTGCTCGGCCCCGACGCGATCACCGCCGCCTGCGAGGCCTTCGACCGGCAGGGCGCGACCGTACGGGTGCATCCGAGCCCCTGGCGGCTCGACGCCGGGCACGCCGAGCTGACCGCGGAGTGGCTGCGCGGCTGGGTCGCCGCGGCCGTCGAGCAGCGGCCCGAACTGGCCGCGGACGCCGAGGAGTTCCTGCGGCGCAGGCTCGCGCAGTGCGCGGCGGGGGAGCTGCGGGTGGTCGTCCACCACAGCGACATCCTGGCCCTGCCCCGGCCGGCGGGCGGAACGTCGGCCGGCCGGACACCGGCGGGCGGAGCCTCATGAGCGCGGCGACGGGTACGGGCGCGGCGCGCGCGGTGTCCCCCCTCCGTGCCGAGACTTCCGAGGCCGGTGTCGCCGCCGTGTCTACGTCCGGTGGCCGGGCGCGGGCCGGATTCAAGGGGCTGCGCGCCCACCTGGGTACGGTCGCCGGGGTCGCCATCCTCGCCGTGCTGCTGTGGCGGCTCGGTACCGGCGTCTTCCTCGACGGACTGCGGCGCCTCGACGCGCCCGCCCTGCTGGCCGGGCTCGGCATCGGCCTGCTCACCACCGTGTTCAGCGCCTGGCGCTGGCAGGTGGTCGCCCGCGCGCTCGGCATCAGGCTGCCGCTCGGCGCCGCCGTCGCCGACTACTACCGCGCGCTGTTCCTGAACGCGGCCCTGCCTGGCGGCGTCCTCGGCGACGTCCACCGGGCGGTACGGCACGGACAGAGCACCGGTGACCTGGGACGCGGCGTCCGTGCCGTGGTCCTCGAACGCACCGCCGGACAGGTCGTCCTGGTCGTCGTCGGCGCGGGCGTCCTGATCACACAGCCCTCGCCGGTACTGGCGCAGGCCCGCCACCTCTGCGCGCTGCTCGCGTTCGGCGGACTCGGCGCGCTGGCCGTCATGGCGGCGGTCCGGATGGGCCGGACGCCCGCCCAGGACCGCCGGGGCCGGGGCCGGGCCGTACGTGCCGCGCTCACCGAGGTCCGTCACGCGCTCCTCGCCCGCGGCAGCCGGACCGGTGTCGCGGTCTCGTCGGTGGTGGTGCTGGCCGGACACGTTGCGATGTTCCTGCTCGCCGCGCGGGTCGGCGGATCCGACGCGTCGGCCGCCGAGTTGCTGCCCCTCGCGCTGCTCGCCCTGCTCGCCATGGGGCTGCCGCTGAACGTCGGCGGCTGGGGGCCGCGGGAGGGCGTCACGGCGTGGGCCTTCGGCGCCGCGGGCCTCAGCGCGAGCACCGGCCTGAGCGTCGCGGTCGTCTACGGCGTCCTCAGCTTCGCCGCGAGCCTCCCGGGCGTCTGCGTCCTGGTCGCGCGGTGGTACACGGACGCCCGCCGCTCCCGTACGGACGCGCGCCGGTCCGGTACGGACGCGCGCCGGTCCGGTACGGACGCCCGCCGGTCCGGTACGGACGCCCGCCGGTCCGGTACGGACGCCCGCCGATCCGGTACGGACGCCCGCCGATTCCGTACGGGGGCCCGCCGATCCCGTACGGGGGCCCGGTCGGCGGACCGCAGGGTCCCGACGCCGGACGTGGCGTCGGAACCGGTCCAAGTCCCGACCCCGGCCCCGGACTTGGCCCCGGCCCCGGACTTGGCCCCGGCCCCGGCCTCGGACTTGGCCCCGGCCCCGGCCCCGGCCCCGGCCCCGAACTCGGCCCCGGCCCCGGCCCCGAACTCGGCCCCGGCCCCGGCCCCGGCCTCGGACTTGGCCCCGGCCCCGAACTCGGCCCCGGCCCCGGCCCCGGCCCCGGCCTCGGACTTGGCCCCGGCCCCGAACTCGGCCCCGGCGCCGTCCCCGAGCCCCGTTCCCGACCCCTCTCCTTCCCCCGCCGTCTACCCCCGCTCACCGCCCGCGCGGGCGCGGGTCTCGGTGGCGTCGCCCGGAAGTTCCTCCTCCGAGGTGAGCAGGGAGAAATACGCGCCGAAGGAATCGGCGAGCGCCGCGAGGAGTTCCTTCCCCTTATCGGCGGAAGCCAGCGAAGGGCGCCCGATGACACCGGACCCGGTATAGGCGGACATGCCGAGGGTGAGGAGATGCCTGCGGTCGTCGGCGAGGAAATCGGTGGTCTCGTAACCGGGACGGACCGTTTCCGGATGAGCGTGCAGAAGGATGGAGGTCTCGATTTCCCCGGCGTGCATGTCGCTGAGCAGAGAGGTCTGTACACCGGCCCGGTCGAGCGCCGTCTCCCAGTCCTCGGGGGCGGGGAAAAGCGCCATACGCGTACCGCTGCCGACGGATTCCTGGACCACATTGCCCAGTACGTAATTCCCGCCGTGTCCATTGACGAGTACCAGGGTGTCGACCCCCGAGCCGCGGAGGGAGCCGGCGATGTCCCGTACCACCGCGTGCAGTGTGACGGCCGAAATACTCACGGTGCCCGGCCAGGCCGCGTGTTCGTGGGAGCAGGAGATCGTCACCGGAGGAAGGAGGTGAACGGGATGAGCGTCGGCTATCTCACGGGCGACGGCGCAGGCCACGAGCGTGTCGGTGGCCAGCGGCAGATACGGCCCGTGCTGTTCGAAGCTGCCGACGGGAAGGACGGCGACCTGGCGCCCGGCGGCGCCGCGGCGGTCGCGCACCTCGTCCGTGGTGTGCGTGGGAAGAGGGGAGCCACCGTGCGACGACTGGTGCGGCGGCCGGTGCGGTGCACGCTGCGACGGTCGGGAATTCCCGGTCGCCGAGGAGGCTTCCCCGGCCGGCGGCGAGGAGATCTCCGCCGATGTCGCGGCGGATCCGGCGGGTATCGTCGGCTGCCTGTCCGAACTGTCCATGCTTTCACGGCCTTTCGTCTCGTACCGCCTGCGCTTGCGCCTGGCAGATAGGAACCAGATCATGACAGAGAACGTCGCCGTGCTCGGCGGGAACGCCCACTCCGCGGGAGTCACCCGAGTCGTGACGGCCCCTTTGCCCACCGTGTACGGCGATTTCCAGGCCGTCGGTTACCTGGATCACGACCGCGGTGAAGAACAAATGGTTCTCGTCTACGGTGACATCGGGGAAGAACGGGTACTCACCCGGCTGCATTCGGAGTGCCTGACCGGTGACGCCTTCGGCTCCACGCACTGCGAGTGCGGCCCGCAACTGGCCACGGCGCTCCGGGAGATCGTGGCGGCCGGCCGCGGTGTCCTCGTCTATCTGCGGGGCCACGAGGGCCGGGGGATAGGGCTGCTCGGCAAGCTGCGCGCGATGAAGCTCCAGGCTGAGGGCCTGGACACGGTCGAGGCGAACCTCGCCCTCGGCTTCCCGGTGGACGCCCGCGACTACCGGGTGGCGGCGGACATGCTGCACGACCTCGGGGTCCGCTCGGTGCGGCTGCTCTCGAACAACCCGCGCAAGCGGCAGGCGCTGCTCGACCACGGCATCGCGGTCGCCGAGCAGGTGCCGCTGCTGATCCCGCCCTGCGAGGAGAACCTCGCCTACCTGCTCACCAAGCGGGAACGCCTCGACCACCACCTGCCGCACCTGGACGCCGACCTGCCGCATCTGGACGCCGATCGCACGGAGTCGGTCTTCTGACGGGTCAGGAGCGGCGCCCGGCAACCGCTGCCGTCTGACGGGGTCAGGAGCGGCGTCCGGGAACCGCTGCCGTACGGCCCGGATCCGGCTCGGCCGCGGCGGACCGCGCACCGCCGGTGTGCCGTCCGGGCAGCGCGCGGCCGAGCGGCACGGCGAGCGCCACGAGGGCGGCGAGCACGGTGAGCGCCGGGCCCGTCGAAACCGTCGCCGTGACCTCCGTGGAGGTCACCAGCGTGGCCGCCACGGCGACGCCCAGCGTCGGTCCGACGTTCATCGCGGTCTGCTGGAGGCCGCCCGCCACCCCGGCGGACGCGGCCGGCGCATGACGCACGATCACGGCCGTCGCCGTCACCATCACGGCCGCGAACCCGGCGCCGAGCAGCAGGAATCCGCCGCAGATGTGCAGCGTCGACGACGAACGGGCGAGCCGGGACAGCAGCAGGACGCCGGCGGTGAGCAGCGCGAGCCCGGTGACCGTGGTCCGGCGCGGCCCCCAGCGGCGCATCGCCATGGCGGCGAGCGGCGCGCCGAGCACCATCATCACGGCCAGCGGCGCGGCCCGCAGACCGCTCTGGAACGGGTCCAGCGCGAGGACGTCCTGAAGGAAGTACGAGCCGACGAACACGGAGCCGGACATCGCCGCGGACGCGGCGACCAGGATGCCCAGCGCGGCGCCGACGGTCGCCGAACCCCGTACGTCCGGCGGCAGCAGCGGGCTCGCGGCACGCCGTTCGTGCCGGACGAACAGGGCGGTCAGGGCGGCCGCCGCGGCGAGACCGAGGACGGTGGGCGCCGCGCCGCCCGCGTCCCGCACGCCGACGAGCGTGTGCACCAGGCACGCCGGCGCCGCCGCGAGCAGACAGGCGCCGGGCACGTCGAGCGGGGCGCGGACGGCATCCCCCGTACGGCCGCCGGCCTCGCTGCCATCGCCAACGCTTCCGTCGCCGCTGCCGTCGCCGACGCGCTCCGCGACCGGGCCGCGGACGGTGAGCGCCAGGACGCCGAGCACCGCCGAGGGGGCGACGTTCAGGAAGAAGACGGACCGCCAGCCCAGTTGGGTGACCAGTAGGCCGCCGACGAGCGGGCCCGTGGCCGCCGCGAGGCCGATGGCGCTGGTGCGCAGAGCGATGGGCATGCCGAGCCGCTCGGGCGGGAACGCGGCGCGCAGCATGCCGAGGGTGGCGGGTTGCAGCAGCGCCCCGAAGACCCCCTGGACCACCCGCAGCGCGATCACCCAGCCGATGTCCGGCGCCAGGCCGATGCCCGCGGAGGCCGCGCCGAAGCCGAGCGTGCCGAGGGCGAAGACGCGCTGGTGGCCGTACCGGTCGCCGAGCCGCCCGGCGAACACCAGCAGGCCCGCCACCGCGATGAGATAGCCCGTACTCGTCCACTGCACCTGCGCGAACGAGGCGTGCAGCTCGCGTTTCAGGGTGGGCTGCGCGACGGCCAGCACGGTGCCGTCCAGCGCGACGATCGCGGCGCCGACGACGCTGCTGGTCAGGGTGAGGAGACGGTGCGGCGTCATCGCTCGACCTGCCCGAGGTGCGCGTCGAGTGCCGTACGCAGAAGTGGCTCGAAGTCCGCGGCACCGGTGGCAAGTTGGAGGCTGCCCCAGATCCAGAGCTGGGCGATCCCGTGCAGGTTGGCCCAGAGCGCGCCCGCCACCAGCCGGGCGTTTGCGCTGGGGCGCGCCTGCCCCACCAGGTCCACCAGGACCCCGAAGAGCGGCAGGCTCGTGTCCCGCAGGCCCAGCTCGTCGCTGCGCAGCAGGTCGTGCCGGAACATCAGCGCGTACATGCCCGGGTTGGCGAGGGCGAAGTCGAGATAGACGCGGCCCAGCGTGCCGAGCCGGTCGCGGGCGTCCGTGCTCCTGTCCTCGCCCCCGTTCTCGCCGCCGCCCTCGCCCCCGTTCTCGCCCAGCGCCGCCGCGGCACGGTCGCCGAGGTCGGTGAAGCCGCGGCGGGCGATCGCCGACAGCAGTTCGAGGTGGGTGGGGAAGTAGCGGCGCGGGGCGCCGTGCGAGACGCCCGCGCGCCGGGCGATCTCCCGCAGCGACAGCGCGTCCGCCCCCTCGGCGGTCACCAACTCGACGCCGGCCTGGACCAGTCGGTCCCGCAGCCCGGACTCCGGCGCTCTGTCCGGGGCTTCCCCGGATGACTTCTCAACGTGCATAGACAGTGTCTACCAGACGGCGTAGACACTGTCTACGGGTATCGCGGGCACGGAGATACCGGGCGGCGTACGCGGATGTGCGCCGCCAACGGCGGAATGCCGTTCGCCGCCGCGCGCGTTGGGCACGGCATGACTCAGGATGCGAACCACGACGGCGACCTGCTCGCGCTGCTCTCCGAGTACGGCGGCGGGGTGCTGGTCACCCTCAAACGCGACGGCCGGCCCCAGCTGTCGAACGTGGTGCACGGCTACGACCCGAAGGAGCGGATCCTCAGGGTCTCCCTCACCGACGACCGCGCCAAGACCCGCAATCTGCGCCGGGATCCGCGGGCCTCGTACCACGTGACCAGCGAGGACCGGTGGGCGTACACCGTCGTGGAGGGCACGGCGGAGCTGACGCCCGTCGCCCGGGACCCGCACGACGAGACCGTCGAAGAGCTGGTCCGGCTCTACCGCGACCTCCAGGGCGAGCACCCGGACTGGGACGACTACCGCGCCGCCATGGTCCGCGACGGCCGGCTGGTCCTGCGCCTCCGCGCGGAGCGCGTGTACGGCATCCCGCGCGCACGCTGAGCGCTCAGCGGGACGGAAAGCCGTGCGTACGCGCCGCGGCCACCACCGCCAGTACCGGAACGGCCAGGGCCAGGACGCTCCACGGGAGGGCGGCCGCGCCGAAGCGGTCCAGTAGGACGCCGCCGGCCACCCCGCCGCCCGCCATGGCCGCGTTCCACAGGGTCACCAGCATGGCCTGGGCGGCGTCGGCGGCCTCGCCGCCCGCGTCGGCCACCGCGGTCTGGAGCAGGGTGGGCGCGCCGCCCCAGCCGAGCCCCCACAGCGCGGCGGCGACGTACACCAGGGCGTGACCGCCCGTCGACGCGGCGAGCAGGGTGGCGGCCAGGGCGACACCCGCGGTGCTCGCGAGGGTCAGGAGGCGCAGCCGGCGGTCGATCAGCGCGCCCGTGATCCAGATGCTCGCCATCGACGCGGCGCCGAAAACCAGCAGCACCAGATCGGTCGAGCCGCCCATGCCGACGTGATTGAGGTAGGTGGCGACGTAGGTGTACAGGATCGTGTGCGCGAGTACGAAGACCAGCGTCACGAACAGCACCGGTGCCACGCCGGGCACGCCGAGGGCCCGCAGCAGCGGCGGGCGGCCGTCGCCGCGCTGCCCCGGGCGGTCGGGCACGGCGGCGGCGATCCAGCCGAGCAGACCGAGTGTGACCACCGTGATCAGGGAGAACGTCACCCGCCAGCCCACCGCGCCGCCGAGGAAGGTGCCCGCGGGAACACCCAGCGACAGGGCGAGGGGGATGCCCGTCATGACCACCGCGACCGCCTTGCCCTGGAACCCGGCCGGTGCGAGGCGGCGCGCGTACCCGGCAAGCAGCGCCCAGGCGAGCCCCGCGGCGACCCCCGCCACGAACCGGGCCGCCATGGTCAGCGGGTACGAAGTGGACGCGGCCGTCACCGTGTTGGCGACGGCGAACCCGGCGGTCGCGGCCAGCAGCAGCCGCTTGCGCCGCCACCCGGCGGTGACCGCGGACAGCGGGATCGCCGTGAGCGCGGTCCCGGCCGCGTACACCGTCACGGACTGCCCCATCGCCGGCTCGCCGACGCCGAGGTCCGCGCTCATCGACGGCAGCAGCCCGGCGGGCAGCGTCTCGGTCAGGCTCGTGACGAAGACGGCGGTCGCGAGGGCGAGCAGCGGGGAGAGGGGCAACTTCCGGTCGTGGTCGCGGTCGTGGCCGTGGTCGCGGTCGTGACCGGGATCGTGACCGAGATCGTGGTTGGAGCTGGAGCTGGAGCTGGAGCTGGAGCCGGAGCCGGAGCCGGAGCCGGAGCTGTGACTGTCGTTGTCGGTTCGCATGCCGCGAATGGTCGATCCTGACATCAGTGTCAGAATCAACGCGCGGCGCTGTGAGCGCCGTCACACGCGCATCGGGTCCCGGCCGCGGCGGAAGGCTCCGCGCACACCGGCCGTCCCTGAACCCGGCCGGTGTGCGCGAAGTGGAACTCTACGGCCCGCCGGGAGCGGTGTCCTCCCCGCGGGCGGTCCCGGCAGGCCCGGCGGGCGGGCGGGACCGGACGGGGCATCAGGCGGGGATCAGACGGGGGCCAGGCGGGGGTCAGGCGGTCACGGCCGTGCGCTGCGCGGCGTCGGCGGCGGGGCGCGAACCCAGGTGCTCCGTCGGCACCTTGTGCGTCTCGCGCGCGGTCACGGCGGCGATCACCGGCGGGACGCACAGGGCGGCGGTGAACAGCGCCACGGACGACCAGTCGTCGCCGTCGGGACCCGCGATCCGAGCGGCGAACGTGACCGCGAACCCGGCCACCGCGAAGCCGATCTGGGTGCCGATCGCCACGCCGGACAGCCGCACCCGGGTGGAGAACATCTCGCCGTAGAAGGCGGGCCAGACGCCGTTCGCGGCGCTGTAGACGATGCCGAAGGCGACGATGCCGAGGGCGAGGGTGAGCGGATAGGAGCCGGTCGAGATGGCCCACAGGTACAGGAACATGGTGACCGCGCTGCCGACGGCGCCCACGAGGTAGACCGGGCGGCGGCCGATGCGGTCGGACAGCTTGGCCCACAGCGGGATGGCGCCGAGGGCCGCGACGTTGGCGAGCGCGCCCACCCACAGCATCCCGGAGCGGGACATGCCGACCGAGTCGCTGGTCGCGTACGCCAGCGCCCACACCGTGAAGATCGTGCTGACCGAGGCGATGAACGCGCCCGCGACGACCCGCAGTACGTCCGCGCGGTGGTCCCGCAGCAGCACGACGAGCGGCAGCTTCACCACGCCCTCGGCGGCGGCCTGCCGGGTGAAGGCCGGGGTCTCCTGGAGGGTGCGGCGGATGACGTAGCCGACGACGGCGACGGCCACGCTCAGCCAGAACGGGACGCGCCAGCCCCAGGAGAGCAGTTGCTCGTCGGGGAGCGCCGCGACCGGCAGGAAGACCAGGGTGGCCAGGAACTGGCCGCCCTGGGTGCCACTGAGCGTGAAGCTGGTGAAGAAGCCGCGGCGGTGCGGTGGCGCGTGTTCCAGCGTCATGGAGTTGGCGCTGGCCTGCTCGCCGGCGGCGGAGATGCCCTGGAGCACCCGGCACAGCACCAGCAGCACCGGGGCGAGGCCGCCGACCTGGTCACGGGTGGGCAGACAGCCGATCAGGAACGTCGACAGGCCCATCAGGAGCAGCGTGAACACCATGATCTTCTTACGGCCCACCCGGTCCCCGAAGTGCCCGAGGAAGAGCGCCCCGACCGGCCGGGCGGCGTACGCGACACCGAACGTGGCCAGCGAGAGCAGGGTCGCGGTGGCCGGGTCGGACTCGTCGAAGAAGACCTCGGGGAAGATCAGCGCGGCGGCACTGCCGTAGATGAAGAAGTCGTAGTACTCGAGGGCGCTGCCGACCCAGGCGGCCGTGGCGGCCTTCCGGGGCTGGCCGGGAGGGGCATCGAGCGGTGCGGCGGGGTCGGACACGGCGTGCTCCTTCGGGGGAACTCCGGGGACGGGAGTGACGGTGGGGAGGGGTGCCGGGACCCTGGGGGGTGAGCGGGTCGGCCGTGCCGGGAGCGGACCCCGGCTAATTAACCCACTGGATAGTTACCAATGGATTGGCTACGGATGCTGCGCCCGTGTTTCCGCCGTGTCAAGGGGTGATGTCGAAAAAGGCCGCCGGCCGCCGCGGCCGCCGCTCAGTCCGTGGAGCCGTCGCTCAGTCCGTGGAGCGCTCGGCGGTCAGATAGGCGATGACCATGTCGCCGAGCATCGTGCGGTAGTGCTCCCGCTGTCCCGGGTCGACCAGGTCGCGGCCGAAGAGGGCGCCGAAGGTGTGCCGGTTGGCGACCCGGAAGAAGCAGAACGAGCTGATCATCGCGTGCAGGTCCACGGCGTCGACGTCGGCCGTGAACAGGCCGGAGTCGCGGCCCGCCGCCAGGATCCGGCGGATCACCTCCAGGGCGGGGGAGCCGATCCGGCCCAGCTCCTCGGAGGCGGCGATGTGCTCGGCGTCGTGGATGTTCTCGATGCTCACCAGGCGGATGAAGTCCGGGTGCCGCTCGTGGTGGTCGAAGGTCACCTCGGCGAGCCGGCGGATGGCCGCGACCGGGTCGAGGTGCTCGACGTCCAGCTCCTGTTCGGCCTGGCGGATCACGGAGTACGCCCGCTCCAGGACCGCCGTGAACAGCTGCTCCTTGCCGCCGAAGTAGTAGTAGATCATCCGCTTCGTGGTGCGGGTGCGGGCGGCGATCTCGTCGACGCGGGCCCCGGTGTAGCCGGCCCGGGCGAACTCCCGCGTGGCCACGTCGAGGATCTCCGCCCTGGTGCGGGCGGCGTCGCGGATGCGGCCGCCCTGTCGTGCCGGTTCTTCGACGCTGGTCATGACGTTCCTTCGGGCCTGCGGGCGAGGGGCGGGTGCCGGAGAGGGCGGGTGCTGGGAGAGGGCGGGTGCTGGGAATTGTAGAAGCAGCCGTCGGGAGCCCGGCCGGTGCCCGCGTTGCTGACGGGGGGTTCCCGTGACGGCGGCAGCCTGGTATCACTAACGTACTAGTTCGTACATTAGGTGGTCACCGCGTCGAGCGACGGCCACGCGAGCCCGTCGCAGTCAGCCCGTCGCAGTCAGCCCGTCGCTGCCAACCCGTCGCAGTCAGCCAGTCTCTGCAAGCCAGTCGCTCAGGAGGTCGCCGTGACCCAGGACTCCTATCTCGTCGGCCTCATCGGTTCCGGCATCGGCCCGTCGCTCAGCCCCGCGCTGCACGAACGCGAGGCCGACCGGCAGGGGCTGCGCTATCTGTACCGGCTGATCGACCTCGACACGCTCGGCGCCGCTCCCGGCGCGGTGGGCGCGCTGGTGCGGTTCGCCCGCACCCTCGGCTTCGACGGGCTCAACATCACCCACCCCTGCAAGCAGCTCGTCATCGAGCACCTCGACGCGCTCGCCCCGCAGGCCGAGGCGCTGGGCGCGGTCAACACCGTCGTCTTCGAGGACGGCCGCGCCGTCGGCCACAACACGGACGTCACCGGCTTCGCCGCCTCCTTCGCGCGCGGACTGCCCGACGCCCCGCTGGAGAAGGTCGTACAACTCGGCGCCGGGGGAGCGGGCGCGGCGGTCGCCCACGCCCTGCTGACCCTCGGCGCCGGACACCTCACCGTCGTCGACGCGCTGCCCGACCGGGCCGCCGACCTCGCCGCCGCCCTGAACGGCCACTTCGGCGCGGGGCGCGCGGCCGCCGCGACCCCGGACGCGCTGCCGTCCCTGCTGTCGCCGCGGTCGGGGGCGGACGGCATCGTCCACGCCACCCCCACCGGTATGGCCGCCCACCCCGGTCTGCCGCTGGCCGCCGGACTGCTGCACCCGGGCCTCTGGGTCGCGGAGGTCGTCTACCGGCCGCTCGACACCGAGTTGCTGCGCACCGCCCGCGCCCTCGGCTGCCCCACCCTCGACGGCGGCGGCATGGCCGTCTTCCAGGCGGTGGACGCGTTCCGGCTCTTCACCGGGCGGGAACCCGACGCCATCCGCATGCTCGCCGACATCGCCGAACTGGCGGACGCGGCGGACGCGGCGGGCACGGCGGGCACGGCCGGCACGGCGGGCGCGCGCGGCTGACCGCCCCGGCGGAACCGACCCGAACCCGCCCCGCCGCCCCGCCGCCCCGCCGCCCCGCGGGCTCCGCTGCCGAACGCGCCACGCGGAGCGGCCGCTCCTGGAAACGCGCCACGCCAAGCCGCCAAGCCGTCCGGCCGTCAGCTGCCGCGCCGCCAAGCCGCCAAGCCGCCAAGCCGTCCGGCCGTCAGCAGCCAGCCGCCAGCAGCCAGCCGCCAAGCCGTCCGGCCGTCAGCCGCCGCGCCGCCAAGCCGCCAGCCGCCGCCAAGCCGCCAGCCGCCGCCCCGCCGCCCCGCCGGAACCGCCCCCGACCTGCACGCCGTTACGAAGGGAACACCCCGTGCGTACGTCCATCGCCACCGTCTCGCTCAGCGGACCCCTGACCGAGAAGCTCACGGCCGCCGCCCGGGCGGGCTTCGACGGCGTCGAGATCTTCGAGAACGACCTGCTCGCCAGCCCGCTCGCCCCGGAGGAGATCCGGGCCCGCACCGCCGACCTCGGCCTGAGCATCGACCTCTACCAGCCGATGCGGGACATCGAGGCGGTGCCCGAGGAGGAGTTCGCCCGCAATCTGCGCCGCGCCCGGCACAAGTTCGAGCTGATGCGGCGCCTGGGCGCCGACACCGTCCTGGTGTGCTCCAGCGTCTCCCCGCACGCCCTCGACGACGACGAGCTGGCCGCCGGGCAACTGCGCCGACTGGCCGAGCTGGCCCAGGACTCCGGCATCCGCGTCGCCTACGAGGCGCTCGCCTGGGGCCGGCACGTCAACACGTACGACCACGCGTGGCGTCTCGTGGAAACCGCCGGGCACCCCGCGCTCGGCACCTGCCTGGACAGTTTCCACATCCTGGCCCGGGGGTCCGACCCCAAGGGGATCGAGGACATACCCGGCGAGAAGATCTTTTTCCTCCAGCTCGCCGACGCCCCGCTGATGGCCATGGACGTCCTCCAGTGGAGCCGGCACTACCGCTGCTTCCCCGGCCAGGGCGGCTTCGACCTCGCCGGGCTGCTCGGGCACGTGGTGCGCGCCGGGTACCGGGGGCCGCTCTCCCTGGAGGTGTTCAACGACGTCTTCCGGCAGGCCGACGCGGGGCCGACCGCCGTCGACGCCCAGCGCTCGCTGCTCGTCCTGAAGGAAGCGACCGGGCTCGCGGCGCCGCCCGCGCCCGTGGTGCCCACCGGCGTGGCCTTCGCCGAACTCGTCGCCTCCGACGCCGCACCGGTCTCCGCGGTGCTCGGCGCCCTCGGCTTCACCCGTACGGCCAGGCACCGCAGCAAGCCGGTCGACCTGTGGCAGCAGGGCGAGGCCCGGGTGCTGCTGAACACCGGAGCCGCCGCGCACCGCGCCGGCGCCGTGCTCGCCGCCATCGGCCTGGAGTCCCCGGACCCCGCGGGCGCGGCCCGCCGCGCCGAGGCCCTGCTCGCGCCGGTCCTGCCGCGCCGCCGCGCACCCGAGGACGCGCCGCTCGACGCGGTGGCCGCCCCCGACGGCACGGAACTCTTCTTCTGCGCCACCGACCGCCCGCACCTGCCCAGTTGGACGGACGACTTCACGCCGGTCGCCGAGCCGCCCGCCGACCGGGCAGGCTCCGCCGGCTGCGTCCACCGCGTCGACCACGTCGCGCTCACCCAGCCCTGGCACCAGTTCGACGAGGCCGCGCTCTTCCACCGCAGCGTCCTCGGGCTCGCCGCGCGGGAGAGCGTCGACGTCGCCGACCCCTACGGACTGCACCGCAGCCGCGCCGTCGCCAGCGCCGACGGCAGTGTGCGCATCGCCCTGGGCGTCGGCCCCGCGCCCGCCGACGACGGCGCCCGCGTCCAGCACCTCGCGTTCGCCACCGACGACGTGGTCACCGCGGCCCGCCGGTACCGTGCCGCGGGCGGCCGGCTGCTCGCGATGCCCGCGAACTACTACGACGACCTGGCCGCACAGTACGAGTTCGCCGACGGGGAGCTGGACACGTACCGGGAACTGGGCATCCTCTACGACCGGGACGAGCACGGGGAGTTCCGGCACTGCTACACCGAGACCGTAGGGCGGGTCTTCTTCGAACTCGTCCAGCGCGACGGCGGCCACCGCGGCTACGGCGCCCGGAACGCCCCGGTGCGCCTCGCCGTCCAGCACACGGCACGGCCGGGCCGCTGATCCCGGAAGCCTCCGCCGCGACGCCTGTGTCCGAATCCCGGCTGACGCCCCGCCCGCAACCTCGTGAGACTGGCAGCCCGTACTGACGGCGAGGGGCGGCGCCACCACCGGGGGCGCGGCCCGCGAGCGCGGAGGCGACCGCCATGCCCAACGGAGCACAGAACCTCATCGAAGGTCTCGTGGCCGCAGACGTCGACGTCTGCTTCGCCAACCCCGGCACCTCGGAGATGCACTTCGTGGCCGCACTCGACGACGTACCGCGGATGCGCGCCGTGCTCTGCCTCTTCGAGGGCGTGGCCACCGGCGCGGCCGACGGCTACGGGCGCATGGCGGGCAAACCCGCCTGCACCCTGCTGCACCTGGGCCCAGGGCTCGCCAACGGCCTGGCCAACCTGCACAACGCGCGCCGCGCCCGCACCCCGCTGGTCAACATCGTCGGCGACCACGCGCTGCACCACAAACGCCTCGACGCGCCCCTGGAGTCCGACATCAGCGCCCTCGCGCGGACCGTCTCGCACTGGACCCGGCGCACCTACTACGCCGGTGACCTGGCCGCCGACGTGGCCGAGGCGGTGGCCGCCGCCGTCGGCCCGCCCGGTGCCATCGCGACGCTGCTCCTGCCGGCGGACGTGTCCTGGTCGGAGGCGGGCAAGGCCACCCCCGCGCCCGTGCTCCCGCGCTCGGGCGTGGTGTCCACGACGGCGGTGGCCGAGGCGGCCCGGGCGCTGCGGCACGGGGCGAAGGCTCCTGCCGCGCTGCTCCTCGGCGGGTCCGCCACCCACGGTCCTGGCATCCGTGCCGCCGCCCGGATCGCCGCCGCCACCGGCTGCCGGCTGCTCTGCGAGACCTTCCCCGCCCGGCTGGAACGCGGCGCGGGCCTGCCCCCGGTCGAGCGCCTGGCCTACCGCGGCGAGGACGCCCTGGGCCAGCTCTCGGGCGTACGGCACCTGGTGCTGGCCGGTGCCGCCGAGCCCGTGACGTTCTTCGCCTACCCGGGGCAGCAGGCCCGGCTGGTGCCGGACGGCTGCGAGGTCCGCACGCTGGCCGCCGGGACCGAGGACGTGACGACGGCCCTGGAAGCGCTCGCGGCCGGGTTCGACGCCGTGTCCCCGGTGCCGCAGGCGCCGCTGCGCCCCGCCCTGCCCACGGGCGCGCTCACCGCCGAGACCGCCGCCGCGGTGATCGGCGCGCTGCTCCCGGAGGACGCGATCGTCGTCGACGAGTCGAACACGTCCGGCCTGTGGCTGCCCGGCGCCACCGCGGGCGCCCCGCCGCACGACTGGCTGACGCTCACCGGCGGGGCCATGGGCCAGGGGCTGCCCGCCGCGGTCGGCGCGGCCCTCGCGGCGCCGGGCCGGCCGGTGCTCGCCCTGGAGGCGGACGGCAGCGCGATGTACACCCTCCAGGCGCTGTGGACCATGGCACGCGAGGAGCTGGACATCACGGTCGTCCTCTTCGACAACCGCTCCTACGCGATCCTCAACCTGGAGCTGACGTCCGTGGGCGCCGCGCCCGGCGGTGCGCGGGCGGGCGAGCTGCTGGACCTGTCCCGGCCCGACCTGGACTTCGTGGGCCTGGCCCGGGGCCTGGGCGTACCGGCCGAACAGGCCACCACCGCCGAGGAGTTCCGTACGCTGCTGGGCCGGGCTCTCGGCGAGCCCGGCCCCTACCTCATCGACTGCGCCGTGCCTCCTCTCTTCTGACCGCTGACGCCGGCGGCATCAGTCCCACAGCTCCGCGTGCCGCCGGTGGGCGTCCGCCAGGCCGCGCACGAAGAACCGGTCGTAGTACTCGGTCTCGACGTGGTGCGCCTGTAGCCAGACGCCCGGGACGTGCGGGGCGTCCGTGTGCGCCGGGAAGCGGCGGTGGGTGGCGAGTCACCGCGATCAGCACCGCCTCCTCCAGCTCCGACAGCGGCTGCCGGGTGTGCGTGGAGCGGTAGCTCATGGACCCGGCGGGCACCGACGCGCCACGGCTGACGCGGTGGGTACGGCGGTGCCAGACCGTCTCCAGGAGCGGCCGGACGGCGAGGTCGGCGAGGCCGGGGTGGCCGTCGGCGAGACCCGCGGGGCCGTCGGCGAGACCCGCGGGGCCGTCGGGCGAAGGGCCGCCGGCCGTGGTCATCCGGGGCCTCCGTCGGTCGTCGGCTGGACCGCCCGCCACGGCGCGAACGCGCTCGCGCCGCGCGGCAGCAGCGCCGCCAGCTCCGGGCAGTGCCGCAGGATCACCGAGTTCATGCCGCCCTTCTCGACCCAGTCCATGCCGAGCGGCGTGTAGATCTCCGGCCGGTAGTCCACGTTCAGGAACCGGTCGCTCTGCAAGCGCCGGGAGGCCATCAGGATGAAGACCCGGAAGGCGGTGTCGCTGAAGCCGAAGCCGGTGGGCGGATTCTCCGCGAACAGGCCGACCATCGTGTCCACCTCGTCGACCGAGCTGTAGACCTCCTTGAGCCGGGCCACCGTCTCGGGGTCCTGCGACAGCTCGGAGAACGACCGCAGGCGTTTCTTGTGCAGCCCCGCGCGGAAGTCGTTGTACCGCGGCACGCCGCGCCGCCGGGTGCGCACCAGGTCGACCACCGAAAGGTCGATGACCTCGCCCTCGCGCTCGAACCGGGTCAGCGAGCGCGGGTAGTTGTGCAGGGTGATCGCGCCCGGGTTGGCGATGCCGAACGAGTACAGCGAATCGGCGAGACCGGTCTTGCGGATCTGCGTCTCGGCCGCCGGGCCCTGGATGTCCAGGAAGCCCACGGTCTCCTGCCGCTGCCCGAAGTGGTGCTCGCGCAGCTCCAGGTCGTCCGGGATCAGCGGGTGCATCCGGTAGACGGTGACGAAGTCCTCGGTCAGCGAGTACGGCGCCGCGTGGTGCTCGGGCAGGGTCTTCGGGATGCCGGTCAGCGAGTGTGCCTCGAACAGCCACAGGCCGAGCTGGTTCAGCCAGTTGCTCGGCGGGCCCTGCCAGTTGGTCTTCAGCGCGATGTCGATCGCCGGGGTGGCGAGGATCGCCGGTGTCCACTCCACCGTGTGGATCTTGGCGATCAGGGCGGAGACCACGAGGCGCGCCGTGTGGTAGATCCGCTCCTCGCTCAGCGTCGGGTACTCGGCGCGCAGCGCGTCGCAGACCGCGTTGTGCTCGCGCGCGAACAGCGTGTGCATCGCGCTGAGCCCCAGCCACCAGTTCTCGTTGAAGCCGGTGAGCGGGATGCCGTTCGGGCCCGACGGCAGATGGCCGTCCTCCAGGCGGAGCTTCGCGCCGCCGTCCGGCTCGCGCAGATAGCGGGCCGTGGCCTCGTCCTCGCCGTACACCTCCGAGCCGTCCCACCAGTGCGAGGCGACGTTGCCGAAGAGGATCGGCGGGCGGTTGCCCGGCAGCTCGATGCCGTCGTTGTCGGCGAACCGCATCACGGTCTCCGACGGGCCGCCGGGCGTGTTCTGCCAGCCCCCGCTGCCGGGCGGCAGCGGCACCTCGACACCGCGCTCGCCGGGCTTGTGCCGCCGGTGGCTGACCCAGTCGTGGACCTGGAACTGGATCCAGGCCGCCGCGAGGATGTTCAGCGAGGTCGCGGGCAGGAAGCGCTCGCGGTACAGGAGCTGGCGGCTGACCGTGACCGGGTTGGGCGTGTCGAAGAGGTCGGGCCGGTAGTCCGGCTTCAGATTGCGTCCGAACGCCGCGCCGACCGCGCCCATCCGCGGCTCGGACAGATCGTTGTACGAGCCGTCGTAGGACCGCTCGGTGCGCAGCCGCTCCGGGATCACGGCGGGCACCGGCTGCGCCTTCGGCGGCGCCTCCCGCACCTCGGTGTCGATCAGGTTCAGCCGGCGCAGCGTCTTGCGCAGGAACACCAGGTTCAGAAGGCTCGACTCCAGCGGCAGCCGGTACCAGGGCACCACCCGGTTCAGCAGCTCGAAGGCCCTTGTCAGGGGCGGTCCGAGCACCCGGTTCTGGACCGGTTCCCCGGTCACGAAGCGCAGCCCGAGCCGGTGTGCGCTGCCCGCCTGGTACGCGGCCTTGCGCGCCCGGTTGATATTGCCGAGCGGACGGAACTCGTCGGTCGTGTACCAGGGGTTGAACGCCAGGTCCTCGATCCGCAGGGCCGCCGCCCTGGCCTCCGCGCTCGTCACGTCCTGGCCGGGTATCACGAGCCGGGCCACCGGCACGGCGGGCGCGATGGCGTCCTTCCACTCCACCGCCGCGTTCTCCACCGGGGTGCGCCGCTCGTCGACGTACCGCTGCACGCACAGGTCGAAGACCACGTCGCCCTTGGCGAGCCGCTGGGCCATCTCGCCGTGCAGAAACTCGGGGTCGCGCCGGTCCGTCGCCGCCGCGGGCGGGCTGCCCGGCGCCGGCCGCAGCAGATAGCGCACCGGACCCGCCTCGCCCCACAGGACGGCGCCCCGGCTCCAGTACGTCTCGCTCGCCAGGGAGGTGACGGTGTGCCGGGTCGCGGCCTGGACGTTGCGCCGCATCCGGTTGGCGGTGGCGAGCCCGACGGCCAGCGGCAGCTTCACGAAGAGCCCGATGGCCTTCTGCACCGGGGTCCTGGCCCCCGCCATCGCCTTGGCGAACGCCACGAACTCACGGGCATTGCGGGCGTGCGAGACCGGATAGCTGGTCGCGAGGAGGTCATGGCTCTCCCGCGCGGACACCTTCACCCGCACCGCGGCGCCGCGCAGGTCGGGCGAGCCGTCGCCCTGCCGGATGCCGCTGGCGTTCGACAGCCGCACCGTCGCCGGATACTCGGCGCCCGGCTGGGCGAAACCGACGCGCAGCGCCGCGGGCAGATCGTCGTGGAAGCGCAGCCGCGCGTTCTCCACGGCCAGCGGGGCCTTGGCGTGGAAGGCGCGGCTCGTCCGGCCGCCCCCGGCCCGCCGGTTCTTCACCTGCACCTGCATCAGCTCCCGGGCCAGCCGGTCGAACACCAGCCGTTCCGCCTCGGGACTGCCGCCTTCGTACCGTTCGTACTGCTGCTCGTGCTGCCCGGTCTCAGCCATCGGTCGCTTCCTTCGTACGGATGCGTACGGGACAGGGGGCCAGCACGCTACCGGCGGCCCGGAACGGCCACAGCGGCGGTTCCCGCCTATGTGCGCGGTGAGGTCACGTTTCCGCCCCGCCCCGGCCCGCACCGGCGTCCCGGCACGTCAGCGCGGAGTCCGGGCCTCCGCCGCGCGCCGCCGGACGCCCCGGCAGCGCCCCGCGTCACCAGCGGCCCCACACGGCGGTCGCGGAGGTGGCCGGGGAGCGCCGGGTGGGCGGGAACCCGGCGGTTGACGGCCCTGCGGGGCGGTGGTGTGCTCACCGTCCCGCTGCCGTGACCCCGGGGGAGGCCGATCATGCGGGACAGCAGCAGTTACGTGACGGGCCCGAGCTTCGCCGACCTGCGGCCGCTCAAGTCCAGGACCGACACCGCGCCGGGGCCCGCCGGTTTCCCGGTCTACACGGACCTGGTGGAGCGGCTGGCCGAGGACAAGGGCCAGCCCGATCCGGACGGCGTCGTGCCGCACACCCTGGCCACCTGCGCGGCCTACTCCTACGCCGGATACGAGCAGCGCGGGGACCCGGAGACCGTGGCCACCATCGCCACCCGGCTCGGCCTGGAGGAGAACGCCTGCCGGTTGTTCGAGCAGCGCGTCGACGCCATGTACATCGCCTCCGCGGCCTATCTGATCCAGGACCGCGACCGCCGGGTGGTGATCCTGTGCTACCGCGGCACCCAGCCCGAGGACATCATCAGCATCCTCACCGACGCCGACGTACGGCCCGAGATGCTCGCCGTGGAACTGGACGGACGCAGGCACGCGGTGCACGCGGGCTTCTACCGCAACGTCCGCGCCACCCGCCCGCACATCATCGGCGCCCTGGAACGCGCCCTGCGCGGCGAGTCGGTGCTTCCGGACGTCGAGGGCACCCGCGGTAACGGCCTGGAGGCGCTCTACGTCACCGGGCACAGCCTCGGCGGCGCGATGGCCGCCCTGATGGGCGTGATCCTGGTGCACGACCCGCGCTACCGGGCCGTCGCGGAGAAACTGCGGGCCGTCTACACCTTCGGCCAGCCCATGGTCGGCGGCCCCGAATTCGCCCGCGCCTGCGAGGAGTCGATGACCCCGCCCGGCCTGCCCGTGCTGCGTGACCGGCTGATCCGCTACATCTACGACCGTGACGTGGTCCCGGCGCTGCCGCCGCGGCCCGTCGGACCGTACGCGCCGTTCGGCCGCGAGTTCCACTACCGCAATCCGCGCCACGCGGTGGATGCGGCGCTGACCTTCGCCGCCGACTCGGCGATCGAGGCGCTGGCGCTCCCCGGCGACCTGCTGCGCACCCTCCAGGACCGGCCGGTGGGGGGCTGGGGCGAGTGCGCGGTCCGGCTCAGCGACGCGGTCCGGCGGGCGGGCCGCCCGCTGCTGCGCGCCAGGGAGTACGGCTGGACCGAGAACACCGACCCCGAGCTGCACTACCCGCAGATGGACAGCCTCGCCGGGCTCGCCGTCGTGGCGCCGCTGGCGTTCTTCGCGACCCGGCTCGCGCTGACCCGGACCATCCCGTTCAAGTACTCCTTCGACGACCACGGCCCGGGCCACTACGTCAACGCGCTCGCACCCCCCGGGGTGCTGAGCGAGTTCGGCGACGTTCTGTGACCCGGGCCCGCGGAGGTGCTTACAGGTCGAACTCGTGCGGCGGCAGGTCGAGGGTGAAGCACGCCTCGCGCACGACCGCCTGCTCGGTCTTGTCGAAGTCGCCGTCGGCGCCGCCGATGACGATGCCGATCTGGATGACGGCGCGCGCCTCGGCCGGCTTCTTCTTCGCCTTGGCGACCTCCTGGAGGACGCTGACCTTGCCGAAGGCGAAGTCGGCGGCCAGCTTGTTCAGGTTGTCGTCGAAGCGCCGCTGCAAGTCCATGGCGTCGAAGTTCTGGAGCACCTCGTTGGTCGCGATGAGCTGGGCGACGCGCTGCCGCTCGGACGGGTCGATCGATCCGTCCGCCGCGGCGACCAGCGCGCACATCGCCATGCTGGCGTCACGGAACGCGCCGCTCTTCAGGTCGTTCTTCTTCGCCACGAGCTGGGTCTGCATCGTCGACGCGGACTCCTTGATGCGGTCCCACAGGGCCATGCGAACTCCATAAGTAGTGAGGATCCGGCCCGCCCGGTCGGGCGGGCCGGTGACCTCTGAGCTTTCTACAGCAACGTAGAAACTAGCGGATCGCCGCAGAAGTTCCTGCGACGATCCGGGAGCCGCCTGCCGGATTCCGCGGCGGGCGGGCGAGCCGTTACTTGGCGGACTCGACGGCGTGGCCGCCGAACTGGTTGCGCAGCGCGGCGATCATCTTCATCTGCGGCGAGTCCTCCTGGCGGGAGGAGAAGCGGGCGAACAGGG